>NZ_JAYGHV010000004.1:0-49725 GCF_034932145.1 Spirulina sp. 06S082
TCGTAGAAGCGTATCGCCCCACGATTGGGCAATCCATCAACAGATTCCCATTGGATAATCTGATTGGGAACAAGTTTAAGAATACGAGACAACCACGTAAATTCTAAACCAGTTGTTGCTAATTTCCACCGGGAAAGCTCGGGATTGTCTTTTTGAATTGTTACTGAGTCGATCCATTTCATCCAACGAGGCATCTGTTCTAAATCCGACCACAAGCCCCACACTAGATCGATAGGGGCATCCACTTCAATTTGTACGCTATGTTCGAGCCAATCTGTCATTGATTTGATTATTAATTATTGGTTTTTACCTGTTGCCTGTTGCCTTTTGCCTGTTGCCTCATTGTTTAATAGTTTCTAAGATTGCTTTAGCGGCTTTGCGTCCAGAAATGGTGGCTCCCTCCATACTATCGATATAATCTTGCTGAGTGTAACTTCCCGCTAAAAAGAAATTGGCGATCGCGGTCTTTTGATTAGGTCGGTAAGCATCCATCCCCGGCGCTTCTCGATAGAGAGATTGTGCTAATTTAACCACACTATACCAAGTCATATTTAATTCTCGTGCTGAGGGGAACAGTTTTCGCACTTGAGCGAGGACATGATTGGCAATTTCTTCGTTATTCTTCTTAATAAAAGGGTCTCCTGGAGTGAGAACTAACTGCATTAAAGAACCCTGCCCCTCTTTGTAATAATCCCTCGGACTGGTCAGGGCAAGATCGGCAAAACAAGAAAAGTCAGCATCGGCAGTATAAAGAAGGTTATCGAGGCCAGTCGCTTCTTTGAGTTGTCGGCGTTTTTCAGCATTCTTCATTTCCGTTACCCAACCATCAAAACGCAGTTGAACTGTTGCCACGGGAACCGCTTCTAATTTATAAATATTGTCAAATTCCGACCATTTTCGCCAAGATTGAGGCAAGAGGCGTTGAATTCCGGGGACATCACAAGCAGCAACGTAGGCATCTGCGGTAATGGTTTCTTCTGCGTCCCCATTGGCGACAGTAATGCCCGTGACTTGGGGCGCATCTCCTTCGCTATAGTGAATTTCTCGGACGCGACGACGGGTGTAAATTTTAGTGTGACGTGCTTCTAAATAGTCGAGAATGGGTTGGTGTAAGTATTCTTGGGGGGAACCGGCTAACATTCGCAAAACCGAGGCCTCGGTTTTGGCGGCGAAGAATTGGAAAATAGTTAGCATACATCGGGCGGAAATATTTTCTGTATCGATGAATCCTAACGCATAGGCGATGGGGTTCCACATCCGTTTTAAACTGCTATTATTGCCCCCATGTTTGCGAAACCAATCGGCAAAACTAATCGAGTCGAGATTGCGAATTGCTTTCATTGCCCCCTCAAAGTCAATTAAACCGCGTACAATGGGGCTTGTTCCTAGGGCGAAGGAGTTGGCAATTTTATCGATCGCGCTGAGTTGGGAGGTGGTAAAAAAGGCTTTTAAACCGTGGAAAGGGGCACCGGTAAAGAAGCGAAAATCCAGTTCCCCAATGCGTCCACCTTCGTTAATAAAGGTGTGTACGTGGTCTTTGAGGAGTAGGTTATCGATCGCCCCCACTTTCCGCATTAGTTCAAATAGATTGTAGTAGCAGCCGAAAAATACGTGCAGCCCCATTTCCAGGTGATTGCCCTCGGGATCGACCCAACTGCCCACTTTTCCCCCTACAAAAGGGCGAGATTCAAAGATTTCCACCTCGCAACCCGCATCGACTAGATCGATCGCGGTTGCCATTCCTGCTAGTCCTGCGCCAACGATCGCAACCCGCATTCCCTTTATCCTGTTAATTTTTCCTTTACATATTTTAATGGATCGAGGCAAATTGTGGCGATGGCGATCGCAATTCCAGAAAAAAACCACTTTGTTAAACAAGGCGATCGTATCTTTTTTCTCTAAAACCAAGAGAGACAATTAGTCTTCATTCTCTTGATTTTCTGCTAATTTTTGTGGTTCTTCTTCCTCTTCCTCCTCTTCCAATTCGTTGATTTTCCGATAAAACTTTTGTAAATAATTCAAATCTGCCACAAAAAGACCTTCAATAGTTGCAGGGGAAATATTATCTAAAGCACCGAGACGGGTAATCACGCGAGATAAAATAATTGCTGTTGCATACGCGGGATTAGTTTTCACCCGAGGATCGCGCATGGGGACAATTTCATCGATCGCCCTTGCCAAACGCATGACCCCCGTGCGATGAAGATTACCTTCTGTATCTATGTATCCTTTAGGAAGAGAAAATTCAAACTCGGTTTGTATCATTAATTAAGATAATTGGGATGAATTAAAATACTGCGCGATCGCCTTTCTTGAGATTAGATTGAGATTACCTTTACAAACTAAAAAATTGAGCTGATTTATAGGTCAGATCGCTTGCTTCTGCGGAGTATTCACTCGATAGTTCAGTGCGATAAAATTCATCAACCGCTAATTCAAGTTCCTCAATCACAAAATCATTAGTATTCGCATTTAAAGAGCCAATAGTATAACTAATCGGCCAAGCACCCGTGAAGCTATACCGAGCCATTTCAGTTCCCCATTGATTATAAATGACAATATCACCATCGCGATATTGTTCGCTCCATTGTCCTTCCTCTATGGTCTTAAACCAATCCCATAATGTTGTCGTTAATGTTAAACCTCGCTTGAGCGTAATATTCTCACTCTTAGTATTTCCAGGAATTTTGGTTCTCACAACTCGACCATAATTCGTTCCATTCGCCCCCCATTTTTGCGCGGTAACTTCAGCAATTTCAACAACATCATAACTGCGTTTAAATCCCGAGCATTCCGTGAAAAAAGCATCCACAAGTCCAGAAGCATCCACGAGAAGATCGACGTAAAAACGATTGCTAGTTAGGACTTCCGGTAAAGCGTATAGTCCTGTTAATAAAGAGCCTTCTTGAGAATTACTGAGTGTCATAATTGTATGATTTGTTATTTGTTGTTTGTTGTTTATTGTTGCCTGTTGCCTGTTGCCTGTTGCCTGTTTGCCTGTTTGCCTGTTTGCCTGTTGCCTAGCGCATAGCGCTATATTTATGATTTTACGAAATTCGTTTCATTGTCTCATAAGAAAATTCTAGCGTTTCTTCATAAAGACTGGCACTATCAACGGAAAATTGAGAGCATTTGTCACTAACCGGAAAAAGCCCATTCAAATCCCAACGCGCACCTTCACCTCCTCCTTGATCGTAGACGATAATACTTGCAGTTTTCCTTGTTCCACCCAATAATGTTGCTCCTCCAATAAACTTAGACGAATGCGAATTTTTGTACCAATTGTAAAGACTGCTATCCTCTGCCGATCCGACAAAGGCGATCGTGATATTGCTTGTATTAACACCCGTAACTGTAGCCTGCATGAAACTCATCGCATATTTACTTGCTCCATGAGCATTACTGTCATCCGTTGCTTCTAAAGAAGAACCAAGACCGCTTACGCTTTTAATATATAAATCCGAATAAATGCCATCAATATCGACATAAAATCGAGAATTGGCTAAAACTTCTCCCATTGTATCTTGCCTCGCATGAAAAATTTTTTCAAGTAAAAATTCTCTGAAAATAGTAGAGATTAAAAGAAAGAAGCAGGATTGACTCTTTCGATATCTTCACACACAATGTCATAAGTTTCTTTAACGAACTCATTACCATCTGCGGCAAGATCGGAGACAGAATAACTTTGCGGCCAAGCATTCTTAATATTCCATTGTAAAACTGCTTTGTCAGAACTGTTATAAGCCGTTAATGAGCCGCTTTTGCGATACAGTCCCCAATAGCCAGAACCGCCTTCACTGCTTGGCATACACCTTTTATACCATGTATACCAATCCATATCTCCTTTAACCAAATACACCTCAATTGAGATATTGGGGTTATTTTGACGGCCTGCTGTTGATTGCCAGTAATTCATCGTATACTTTGAGGCAGAGAAAGGTTTATCTTGTCCCGATATTTCTCCCTCAAACGTAATTTCTCCCACGCTTGCGACCATTTTTTCCGTTAGTCCATCAAATTCAATATAGAATCGACTGGTGGGAATAGGTTTTAGTTCTGCCATATTTTCCTCCAAATGAGTTATTGGCTACTTTTGAATTTTAAGAAATAGCCAATAATCCATAACCCATTATGCTGTGCGAGACAAGTTTTCGTAAGCAAAATCCAAGGTTTCTTCATAAAGAGCCGCATCTTCTGCTGACAGTGAAGAACCTTTGTAGCTCACGGGAAAAACTCCTGTAAGAACCCAAGTAGCGGCTTCCTCTCCACCTTGGTTGTAGAGAGAAATAGTTCCTGTTTTGCGTTCTCCTTTATTCTCACTTCCTCCCCCCACATATTCAGTAGAGTGAGAGGAATAGTACCAATCGTAAACGCGCTTATCTTCAGCAGTGCCGACAAAAGTAATGGTTAGGTTGGAATTACTAACACCCGTTACCGTTGATTGTACGGCACTTTTTCCGCCCTTGGTGACACCATAAGAAGCATCGGATCCTGCTAACTCAATGGTGGCGCTAATGCCGCTAATGCTCTTAATAATTAGATCGTCGAGTCCGTCGATGCTAATGTAAAACTTGGAACACGCGAGAATTTCTCCGGCTGCCATTGTTTTGCTCCTTGTTAAAAGTAGAAAAAAAAGTAGAAAAATGCGATCGCCAACACGAAACAAGTTTCATGTGCGGGGGGATTATAGAGGAAATTCCTCCCTCTATAAATAGCGTTTAAGTTGTTCTTTTGATATCTTCGCAAACGAGTTCAAAAGTTTCTTTTGCTAAGTCGCTGCCATCGGCAGAAAGGTCGGATAAGCTATAACTCTTCGGCCAAGCATTAGTAATCGTCCATTCTAGAACAACTTCATCGCTGGCATTGAAAGCGGTTAAAGTACCACCTTGGCGGCCTTTCAGTCCAACGCCATCGCCTCCTTCACTTTTGGGAACTATGGATTTAAACCAGTTGTACCAGTCCATATCGCCTTCAACCAAGTAGACTTCGATGGAGAAATCAGGGTTATCAGCAAATCCCGTGGAGGTACTTTGCCACAGGGTTTTTCCTTCTTTACCAGAGGCGATCGGTTTTTCGTGGCCTGCGGTTTTGCCCTCAAAGGACATTTCGCCAACACTGGCGACCATCTTTTCACTTAAATTATCAAAAGCAACGTAGAATCGGCTGGTAGGAATTGGAACTACTTCGGTCATTGTCTTTTAAAGAGTAATAAGTAATGGACAAAAAGTGTGGAAAGAGAAAAGAAAGAAACTTATTGTTAATCATCCTCCCTCTTTCCAACTATCAACTATCAACTATCAACCTAGCCCCCAGGTGCCCACTGACTGATGCGGAAGATGACAAATTCCGCCGGACGTACAGGACATACGCCCACTTCAACGTAAAGACGACCCATCATCATAGTTTCATTGGTGTTGAGTTCGCCGTCGCACTTAACATAGAATGATTCTCCAGGAGAACCGCCTTGCAGGGCTCCCGCACGCCATAATCCTTCCAGGAAGTTATTAACCGTGCGTGTAACTCGCGCCCAGAGATCGCGATCGTTGGGTTCAAAGACGACCCACTGGGTACCGATTTCGATGGATTTCTCAATGTAGCTCATCAAGCGACGAACAGAGATATAACGCCATTGAATATCGGTGGGATCGACTAAGGTACGCGCACCCCAAATCAAATAACCACGATTGTAACTGGCGAAGTTACGAATGCAGTTAATCCCTTTGGGGTTGAGCAGTTCTTGCTCGCGCATATTGGTTTCGTAAGCCAAGCCTAAAACGCCTCTAGGGGTTTCGTTTGCAGGGGCTTTGAAGATACCTCGGCTTTGGTCGGTGCGACACCAAACCCCCATCATGTGACCGCAGGGAGGGACGAAAATGGGGCGGCCTGCGTTGGCGGGGTTGGCGACTTTAATCCAAGGATAGTACAGTGCGCCAAACATAGAGCGGCGGTTGAAAGCTGTCAGCCAAGCGTCAATATCTTGGGGCTTCTGGTTTTCGGGGAGAACAGGATCGTTACCTTTTCCTGGTTTAACTGGTGGTGGATCAAGGACGGCCATGCGATAGGGAGGTCCTGGGAAGGAGTTCTCGCACATACTGACCATCATTTCCATAACCCCGTGTACTTGGTCGAGGTCAAGAATTCCGGTTTGATAAAGGAGCATCAGGTCGGGGAAGGCAACCATCGCGACTTCATCGACTTCAAATAAGCCTTGCATCCCTTTGCGTTCGTTGCGACTGCCAGCAATATCGCGCGTAGCGTTGTCAACGGGAGAGATGTAAGGAGGGGGGGCGATTTCGTAAACACCATTACCGGGTCGTCGCGAGAGTGCTTGTCCGCTTACGGAAATATCGGCAAAGGTCAAATATTCTGATTCTGCTACGGCTGTAACGGCGTAATCGGCTACGGCTGTTTCGACTTCGGGGTTCATGGACAGGTTATCGTATTCCTCGAGAACCTCTTCGCCGAGAACAACTTTCAGATTAAAGTATTGTCCGTCATCAATGGCAGGCTCGGAGTCGTCTTCCGGTGCTTTGGGGGTACTTTCGGAAATAACTACGAGTATTCGTCCCGAATCTCCTGGGGGAAGTGCGGGCGCATCATCACTTTCGGAAGGTTTAATATTCGCACTCAAAGAAGGTTTGCCCCCTGCGGTGAGCAGTTTTGTCGCGACTTCCTCTGCTGGTGGGGGTTCGGCTCCAGGAAGTTTGGTGCCGATGCTAGTGACCCAACAGCGTCCGCCACCGTTAACAAACCAGCCTTGAACGGCAAAGGGGAGGTAAGGATAATAAGTTTGTTCGCTGCCGTCTTCGGCGACTTTTTTATATTCGGTAAATCCATCGGAGTTGGGTTTGCCGAAATATTCGAGATACTGTTCAAAGTTGGTAATCATGATGGGTTTGAACAGTTCGGCATCACCGCGCACGTCTTCGGTGAAGCCGATAAACCCAGCAATACTTAAGCTAATGCCCTCAATTGGGCGACTCCCTCGGTCTACTTCTTCGACGTAGACACCTGGAGCAAAATAATCTAAGGCCATAAGCGGCTGTCCTCCATTAGGATGTTTGAATGCTGAGTTAGATAATATAAGGTCTAGACCGTCTGCGCTCTAGCTTATCCTGAGACGGGCTTCGAGGTTATTAGACTTAAGTCTAAATTCAGTTTGGAGCGCGATCGCATTTCTTAATCTACTGTCTGGGCAAAATCGGCTATTGGTACGGCTGCGGTAATTGGCGATCGCGGGTCTAGTCTAAAATTTCCTCGGTCGCAACAGTGTCGATATTGATATATTAATGAAGTATTTTAACGAGGCTATCTAGAAAATCAATGAAAGTTCTTGACATATTTGCAGGTGCTGGGGGGTTCAGCTTAGGCTTTAAAAATGGTGGCTGCGAAATTATTGGGGCAATTGAAGTAGATACATGGGCTGCTGAAACATTTGCCTTTAATCATCCAGACACAAGAGTTATAAAATCGAATGTTGAAGAAATTGATGATGATACAATCTTAAAAACTTTTCGTACAAGCAAACCGGATATAATTTTGGGGAGTCCACCATGTCAAGGTTTTTCAATCTGTAGTAAGCATAATGGCGATCCTAAAGATCCTCGAAATAGCCTTTTTGAAGAGTTTGTCAGATTTGGAAAAATCCTCAATCCAAAAATTATGATTATGGAAAATGTGCCTAATTTGATCAAAGCTAGAACATCTGAGAAAAAGCTATTAATAGATATTATTAAATCTGAGTTGTCTAAGTATGGATATTTTGTTTATCACAGTATCTTAGAAGCTGTTAATTACGGTGTACCACAAATCAGGAAAAGACTTTTTGTTATTGCATCAAAAAAGGAGCTACATCATCCTTTTCCAAAGCCAACGCATTCACCTACATTAGACGATCTATTTAGTTTCATTCTGAAAAAAACACCAACCTTATGGGAAGCTATATCAGACTTGCCTAATATAGAAGCAAGAGAAGGTGCTGAAGTCATGGATTATACATCAGAGCCTCTCAATGAGTTTCAGAAAAAAATTAGAAATAAAAGCGATAAAGTATACAATCATTTAGCAATGAAGCACGCAAAAAGAACAGTTGAAAGATTTAAATCTATGGAATGGGGGCAATCAAGTGCCGATGTACTTGAACATTTAAAACCCTATAAAAGAAATTCTAATGGTATTCTATCAGAAAAAGTTTACGACCAAAATAATCGCAGGATGCACCCTGATAAGCCATGTCATACAATACCTGCGTCCTTCTATGCTAATTTTGTTCATCCATATCGTCATAGAAATTTTACTGCTAGGGAAGGTGCAAGAATTCAAACATTTCCTGATACATATATGTTCAAAGGCAAACCAACAGTTGTTAGTCATAAATTATTGGAAAGGGAGGGTCGATTTGATGAAAAATATTTATGTCAATACAACCAAATAGGAAATGCAGTGCCACCATTATTAGCTGAAGCAATAGCTCGAAACTTACTCAAACAAATACAATAAAGGTAATTGGTAAATGTTGGTACATGGAAACAATCTTGAACAAAAAGAAAATCATCGAACAAAATATAGAGATGAGGAGGCTAGAAAATATTTGATCGAGATACGTCAAAGATATAACCAGTGGAAAATAGATAATGAGAAGCTAATCGGTCCAACTAAAGAATATATTGACAAAGATGAGTCAATAATCTCCAAAAGAGTTGAATTATTAAACAACTACAAGGACTTTCTTGATCAACAACATTACGCTGAGAAATTTGATTCTCGATCAAATTTACACTCTACTGTATTGGAAGAGTTTATGTATTATCTATTTCGTGATTTGGTTGCTAGTATTTCAGAAAATGCGTTGATAGGAAAATCACACTCATTCAAAGACATATTTTTTAGAGCGCCAAACTATGAAGAAATGGTTAAATCGCCACACGCATTAATTGAAATAAAAGATCATGATTTTTCAATTGGCTGTAGTATTTTAGCATCTATGAAATGTCAAGGAGCAGAAGAAGCAGACGTTTATAGTTGGGATATACCTGCTGTGGCAATTGAATGCAAAACATATTTAGACAAAACGATGTTACAAGATGTTTCTACTGCTGCCGATCAGTTAAAACAAAAACAACCCAATGCAATGTATTTTGTTGTAGCTGAATGGCTAAAACTTACTGAATCTGTAAATCTTAAAAAATATAAAGTCGATCAAATTTACGTTCTAAGAAAGCAGAAGAATACAGATCGAGAGTTTCGCTATAAGGAAGAGTATAGAAAAAACCCTATTTATGATGATGTTGTTTTACACTTATTTGAGACGGTGAGAGAATTTTTAACGAAAGATTGGGAAGGTGGTATCACTCATGGACTTAGTAGAGGATATTTAATTTAACAAGTATCCTGAAATAGGATTTTGCTGCTTTCTATAAATTTTAGCGATCGCCTGAATCTAGAATGGTTAGTTTTAGGATTAAATCAGCGATAAAATATTTTTAAAATCAGCAAAAATCTCTCTCTCATTGGTTTTAGTTAAAATAGGAACATGAACGAATAAGCACTGACAAGAAGAGTGCGAAGATTGCAGATAATTGAGAATTTCAAAATATAACCCTTCGCAAACAAATTGTCCTGCATCGTGACTTATTTCTGTGGTTTTGAGTTGAGAGACTAAATTAGGCAGATCGATCGCGGTTTTTAAAAACTCTTTTCCCTTGCGAGCATTGGACTCTACTGTAAGTATACTGCGTGATTCCGCCATCCCACAACAAATAATGCGATCGCATTTTACCTCTTGTAGTAGTGCGATCGCTTTTTGACTTGCTTTTTGAGTATCAACGGGTAATTGTCGCAGAAAGATTAACTCCAAATCAGTAAAATTTTCCTCTTGAATTCCCGCGAGGAGATCGTCAGAAGAATTAGAATGTTGATGAGACATCCAGGTTTGAAATGAAGTTAAAAGAATCTTTTTCATATTTACAAATCGGGAAACACTTCTTGCACTGCGGGATGAACGATCTGGTTATGTTTAATATTAACCCCCAAAGCTAACGCAGAGTCCATTGTCACCGCTTCTAACCCATAATTTGCCAATTTGACGGCATAGGGTAGCGTACTATTATTCAGAGCCTGGGTTGCCGTCCAAGGCACCGCACCGGGCATATTAGGAATACCCACATGAACCACTCCTTCTTCTATATAAGTGGGATTAGTGTGAGAAGTTGGGCGCAAAGTTTCGATACAACCGCCCTGATCTACTGCTACATCGACGATAACCGACCCCGATCGCATCTGAGCGACTAAACTGCGAGAAACCAATGTGGGTGGGCGTTTTCCTAAGATCAATACGGCACCGATGAGCAAATCGGTATCCTTGACGGCTTCTTCAATATGTGCGGGACTGCTATAGAGTAACTCGACTCGCGACCCAAATAGACTCTCTAAATAATTCAAACGTTCTACATTAATATCGATAATGCTCACTTGCGCCCCCAAACCGACGGCCACCCGTGCTGCTTCGGTCCCCACAACTCCACCCCCGAGAATCGTGACGCGACCCGATCGCACTCCCGGAATGCCCCCTAAAAGGACTCCTCGCCCCCCTTGTTGCTTCTCGAGGTAGCGGGAGCCAAATTGTGTCGCCAACCGCCCGGCAATGACGCTCATGGGGGCAAGGAGGGGCAATTGACCATTGGCGAGTTCTACGGTTTCATAGGCAATAGCGATAACCCCCGATTTCATTAAGGCTTCTGTGAGTTGGCGATCGGCGGCTAAATGGAGATAAGTAAATAAAATCTGGTCTTTTTGTAAGAATTTATATTCTGAGGGGAGAGGTTCTTTCACTTTAACCACCATTTTCCGCTCCCATGCTTCCGCAGCCGTTGCGACGATCGCCCCTCCTGCTTTTTTATAGTCTTCATCGCTAAACCCCGATCCCTGTCCTGCTTGGGTTTCCACGAAAACACGATGATCTTGTCCGCATAATACCCGGACGCTACTCGGACTCAAACCGACGCGAAACTCTTGGTCTTTAATTTCTTTGGGAATACCAATATCCATAATTTTTCTCCAGATTCGCGTTTCTTGTTAAGATGATGCACCCATAACGGGGAAGTTACTTTACTTTACTTTACATTATGCCCGCGATCGCCCCCATATCTTCAAATTACTCCCAAAAAAAATTGCCGAATTGAGGATGAATCACTGATAATGAATAACTGATAATTCATAATTGTTCATTAGGATGAGCGATCGCAACTTTCAAATTCTGCTCATTGACGACGATCCCATCTTTTCCTTGGGTCTAGCAACTGCTTTGGTAACATTGAAGGATTTCCAAATCTGCGATCGCGTCAATACTGCAAGTGCTTTGGCCACATTGGCCACATTAAAGGAAAGAGAAAATTTAATTGCGATCGCGGATATTCCCTCTGTATCCAAAGTTACCAATTCCTTACATTTTTTCCAGCAACTGAAGAAAAATTATCCCGATCTTCCCGTCCTTTTGTTGACGGCAATCAGGGAAACTCGTCTCTTAAAATCAATTCGGACTTTAGGGATTGAAGGATATTGCCCCAAAGGCACAAATATTGAAGAATTAGCCTCAGTTCTTCAGCAAATTATAGCAGGGAATACCCCTTGGCCGGAACAAACTGCAATTACCCAACAAGGTCTCGATTTACAATTATCTGTTCCTAATTCTCCCCCCCAATGGTTATTGAATTTACGGCGATCGGGGTTGTCGCAAATTAAAGATAGTTTGCTGAAAATCGAGAAGCAGTTAGAAAACCAAGATTTACCTAGCTTTGATTGGTTATATTGGCAAGGTCGTCAACGAGAATTAAAAGTGGCGCGATCGCTGATAGATCGTTTACTTCCTGTGGAAGTTATTCTCATTTCTTCCTCAGAGAAAGAGTCTCCCCAAACTTCTCTTCCTATCCCTTCTTCCTCTAGCGAATTAGTTGCGATTCCTTCTCCCTTGGAAAACCTTTTGAGCAAAATTCAATTAGGGGTGAGAAATCAAACACCATTAACCTTAGAATTAGATATTTTAAAACAGAATAAACGGCAAGAATTACTCTATTTAACAGTTCGACAATTACAAGCAGTTTTAGAAGACCTACAAGGGTTAAAAGTCACTCGTGTAGAATTAGAATCAAGAATAGATATCTTTGTTGGGGAAGTTTGGCAAAAAACAACCCTTGAATTTTTCTCTAAATACTATGCTCAAGAAAAAGCCAGTATTTCTATTGTCGAATTAATCCAGCAAAACTCTCTGGCGATCGCCAACAATCAAATTCAGAAAATTCCTTGCGTCCTAGAACTTTTAAGTTACTTACTTTATGATAGTTCTATTGCTATCGATAATGTTACTTATCGCCACAATTCTCCAGAAGCAAAAGCAAGAATAGAAGATTTGTTGGACAATTTTACCATTCAAATTGCCAAAAGAACAATACAATTTCTACTCAATCAATTTCCTGAAGATGAAACCATCAAATATAATCTCTACGATCGCAAATTTATCTCCTCGCGAGAAATTGCCCGCTTGCGAAATGAACTCTCTTGGCAGTTTCGTCAAGATCGCTATTTTCTGGAACCCAAAGCAATTTTTGAGAGTCGCTATCGCTTGTTTGTCCTGAAGGGAAGTATAATTCAAACGAAGTCCATTTCAGCATCCCGTTTGCCAGATTTAGAAACCTTGCGAGGGATTCCTTTTTTTGTTACCTTAGCATTAGAAACTCGAGATGCCCTTGCCCCAAGGGTTCGAGCCATTATTGCCTTTCTAGGTCGTGGTGTCGTCTATGTTTTAACCCAGGTTATTGGCAAGGCGATCGGTTTAATTGGTCAAGGAATTGTGCAAGGTTTGGGGAATGTCGTCCAAGAAACTCGTTACAGAAAGAAGTAAAATCAACTATACTCCCTATATACCTTCTCGCTCTCAACTATCAACTGTCAACTATCAACTATCAACTATCAACTATCAACTATCAACTATCAACTATCAACTATCAACTATCAACTGTCAACTATCACCCTATCAACTATCAACTGTTACCCTATCAACTATTAATATGAGTTTAAGTCGGATTTGGAAACCGGGATTATTTGTTGTTATGGTTATTCTGGCGATCGCCTTATTGGGTCGCAGCGTTTTGACCCGTAGCAGCAATGCTAACGCTATCCCACAATTAGTTTTTGTCAGTCCTAGCGATCCTTCTACTTTTAATACTCCTCTCAATCAATCTGCTTTTAATATTTTTGGCTTTATTAATGAGGGCTTACTAACACAAAATGGAATCACCACAGAATTAGAACCTGCATTAGCAGAATCTTGGAAAATTTCTGAAGATAAGCTGAAAATTGTCTTTACCCTGCGAGAAGGATTGCAATGGTCTGACGGTCATCCTCTCACCGCCGATGATGTAGAATTCTCCTATAATGATATCTATTTAAACGAAAAAGTCCCTACCGGTATTCGGGATATTTTGCGTGTTGGTGATGGCTATCCTTCTGTCCGCAAAATTGACGATCTTCATGTTGAATTTACCGTTCCCGAACCCTTTGCACCCTTTTTACGCTATGCTGGTGGCATTTCTATTCTCCCCAAACACGCCTTACAAAAAGCAGTAGAAACCACCGATGAACAAGGAGATTTAGTTTTATTAACAACTTGGGGAACCGATACCGATCCTCGAGAAATTATCGGGGCTGGCTATTATCGCATGACGGATTATGTTCCAGGACAACGTGTTATTTTAGAACGCAATCCTTACTACTGGCGCAAAGATAAAACAGGACAATCTCAGCCTTATATCGAACGAGTTGTCCTACAAATTATTGAATCTGATGAAACACAATCGATTGCTTTTCGTTCGGGAGAATTAGATAGTTTAGATGTCAAACCGGAAGCATTTGGCTTGCTGAAAAAAGAGGAAAAAAAAGGAAAATATACGATTTATAATGGCGGTCCCTCTGCGGAAAGTCGCTTTCTCAGTTTTAATCTTAGCAAGGCAAAAAACGAAAAAGGTATTCCCTTTGTCGATCCTATCAAGTCTAAATGGTTTAACGATGTTCGTTTTCGACAAGCCCTTGCTTATGGGATCAATCGCGATCGCATGAAAAATAATATTTATCGGGGTTTAGGGGCAGTACAACACTCTCCTATTGGTGTATCGAGTCCTTACTATTTATCCCCAGAAGAAGGGCTAAAAACTTATGATTACAACCCTCAGAAAGCTAAAGATTTATTCCTAGAAATGGGATTTCAATACAAAGAGGACGGGCAATTATTTGATGCAGATAATCATCCTATTCGCTTTAATTTATTAGTCAAATCGGAAGAAAAAACGCGGGTTGATGCTGCCGTCCAAATTCAACAGGATTTAAAGGCGATCGGTATTCAAGCAGATTTACAGGTTCTCAACTTTAACACAGTCTTAAAACACCTTCAAGGTCGGGATTGGGATGCTTATGTCGGTGGTTTTGGTGGTGGTGGTGTTGAGCCTCATAGTAGTTTTAATATTTGGTATAGTGGTGGTTCTTTGCATCAATTCAATCAAGGACCTTATCCTTGGGAAAAATCCCTGCAAGGATGGGAAATCTCTGACTGGGAAAAAGAAATCGATCTCCTTTTTCAAGAAGGTGCAAGAGAGTTAGATGAGTCAAAACGTCGCGAAATTTATGGAGATTTCCAGAAAGTCGTTGCAGAAAATGTTCCCTTTTTATACTTAGTGAATGCTTTATCCTTAGAAGCCGTCCGCGATCGCATTGAGAATATTAAGTTTACTTCCTTTGGGGGAGCATTTTGGAACTTGTATGAATTGAAGGTTGAAGAAGACTAAACACCATGACAACAGAAAATTTATGGAAACATTACAAACAATCTTAGAAGCAGTTTCATCGGGATATATAACCCCAGAAACTGCCCGTAGTAAAATCAAAGCAATGGGTTATGAATCTGTGGCAGAATTTGCCAAAATAGACCATCAGCGTCAAGGACGGACAGGATTTCCAGAAGTGATCTGGGGACAGGATAAAACCTCAGAACAAATTGCTCAAATTATGGAAGTAATGAGCAAGCATCAATCGGTAATTATGGCAACCCGCGTGGAGGTTAAAATTTATGAAGAAATCAAACAAATAATTCCCAATCTCCGCTATTATCCTATTGCCAGAATTTGTGCTTTAGGCAATCCTAAATCTCAGGAAATATTTGGAAAAATCACCATTTTAACTGCCGGAACATCAGATTTACCTGTTGCAGAAGAAGCAGCGATAACAGGGGAGTTAATGGGGTTTCCCGTGCAACGTCTTTGGGATGTTGGAGTGTCAGGAGTTCATCGCCTTTTAAATAATCGTCATCTTCTGGATGAAGCGGATGTTTTAATTGTTGTTGCGGGAATGGAAGGTGCATTGCCAAGTGTTGTGGGAGGATTGGCAAATTGCCCTGTAATTGGCGTTCCCACCAGTATAGGTTATGGTGCCAGTTTTGGCGGTCTTTCTGCTTTATTAGCGATGTTAAATTCTTGTGCTGCGGGCTTAGGTGTTGTTAATATTGATAATGGGTTTGGTGCGGCAATTTTAGCTGGACAAATTTTACGGACGGCAGCCCGAATTGCTGCAAAATCTAAGTTATAATTTAAGCTAATCGAAGCTGAATTAAAACTCTACAAATTACGCGATCGCAAAATATTGCTCAATGTCCCGTTATCTTTTAAAATGATTCAAGACTTGAGATGAGGACAATGGTGATGGAAGCTGTACGAGCAATTTTAATCTCCTATTTAGAGCCGATCGCAGCCTGGTTTCGCACTCTAGGCTTTCCCGAACCCATTATCCATTGGGGACACCCATTGATGATGGGTATTGTTATTTTTGTTTTAGGTAGTTTTACCGCTTGGGTAGGTTGGCAAGGACGCATTTCCCAAGACACAGAAATCTCAATCAAAAATCGGCGATCGCATCGAAAACTTGCCCCGTGGTTATTCTTATTTATTAGTTTGGGTTACACGGGAGGTGTTTTATCTTTGGTCATGCAAGAACAGTCTATTTTTGAGAGTCCTCATTTCTGGACGGGTTCCCTTGTCGTCTTTTTATTAGCACTGAATGGATTCATTTCGGCGACTAAATTTGGTGGCAATAAAGAAGCCTTAAAAACAACTCATGCTTATTTGGGAAGTTTTGCGGTACTAATCATGTTTATTCATGCTTTTCTTGGTTTAAGTTTGGGACTTTCCATTTAACTTTTTAGCTATTAAATACTCACCCACTTAGAAAAATAAGCAATATATAGCGATGAGTCGTCAGAGTTGGGTAATCTTGTGTATTGCCTATATATTAGGACTATTATCGACAGGGATATGGGCTTCTCCTTTTGAAAAAATAACCTTAATACAAGGGTTGGGATTAGCGAGTATTGAGATTGTTTTAGGGGGAATTATTGGCGCGATCGCCTCTCGTTTTTGGCGTAAAAGTCCCCGTCTTCCGATTTGGATCGTCGCGGGAATTCTCGCAGGATTAGCGATCGCGCATTTTCAATTGCGTCTTCCTCAACCTGCTACTAATGATGTGAGTTTATGGCAGGCAAATTCCCGAGAAGAAGTGACAGTAACGGGACAAATTCGCGATCGCCCCAGTTTCAATCGCGATCAAAAATTACGCTTTATTTTAGCCGTTCAAAAAATCAATGAAGATACTAATATTCAGGGCAAATTATATGCAACTATTTCTCCACCAGAGAACTTAGAATTAGTTCCAAGGCAAACAATTACCATTAAAGGGAGATTATACGAACCCCAAAGGGCAAAAAATCCCGGTGGTTTTGATTTTAAGGCATATCTTGCCCCTCAAGGAGTATTCGCAGGATTGTCGGGGGAACTGCTGGAAGTCTCACCTAAACAACCTTGGGGATGGTGGAAACTGAGACAGCGCATTGTTCGCATTCACAATCAAGGTTTATCGGAACCATTTGGCTCTCTTGTGAGTTCTATGGTGATGGGACGCAGGGCGATCGATCTCCCTTTTGAGATTCAGGATTTGTTTATTCAGGCAGGACTAGCACATATTCTAGCCGCTTCAGGTTTCCATGTTTCCCTGTTATTGGGAGGAGTTTTAGCACTAACTCGGACTTTAGAGGAGAAATATCGTTTTGCGATCGCCCTTGTAATTCTCCTTGCTTATACGGGACTGACGGGGTTGCAACCTCCAGTTTTGCGGGCAGTTTTGATGGGAATTGCCGTGTTATTTGCCATGACAATAGAAAGTAAGGTCAAACCCTTGGGGGCATTGCTTTTGGTGGCAACGCTTCTCCTCTTATGCAATCCTCTCTGGATTTGGAACTTGAGTTTTCAATTGAGCTTTATTGCGACCCTTGGATTAGTGATTAGCGTCCCCGCTATCACTCAACGTTTAGATTGGTTGCCCCCAACCATCGCCACTATTATCGCCATCCCCGTCGCTGCCACAATTTGGACGCTGCCCATCGCCTCCTGCTATTTTAGTTCTCTTGCCACTTATGGTATTTTAGTTAACATTTTCACAACTCACCTCGGTTCTCTCATTATTTTAGGAGGGATGTTAAGTGCTGGAATTGGGTTGATTTTTCCTTGGGCAGGAACCGCGATCGCCTCCCTGCTATTCTATCCAACTCTATTTCTTGTCAATATTGTGCGTTTTTTCATCAATTTACCCAACAGTTCCCAAGCTGTGGGTAACTTAAACATTGTCCAGGTTTTGGCCATCTATGGCATTATTTTAGGGATTTGCTGCTGGAAACCGTTGCAGCAAGGGAAAAGATGGTTGGCAATGGCAGTAATTGCTATTTTAATCGCGATCGCGCCTCTTTTGTATGCTAATGCAACTTTAGTGCGAATGACAATACTTGCAGCAGGACAAGAACAAATTATCGTCATTCAAGATCGAGGAAAAGTAACCCTCATTGATGCTGGAAATACCGATACAGCAAATTATACAGTTTTACCTTTTTTAGCACATGAAGGCATCGATCGCCTCGATTTAGCAGTCTCATTGAAAAATTACCGAGAACTGGGCTGGAAACCAATTTTTGATAAATTAGAAGTGAAAACATTTTTACACGCGATCCCAACCTTTGAAGCAGGAGATGAGGAGACTTTAGCAAAGGGGGTGTATCCCTTTGCAGTCGGACAAGAAGCAACCAATCGCAATCTCAAAATTGTTAGACTGCATCCCGCGATCGCGCAACTGCAATTCGGCGATCGCACTTGGCTGTTACTCTATGCCCCCAACGAGGAAATTTTACCCACAGATTTATCAGCACAAGTGTTGCTATTTATGGGAGATTCAGTCAATGAGAAGGTATTAAGAACATTTGCCGGGGATACCGCGATCGCTTCTTCTTCCTACGTTTCCTCCGATACATTTCAAGGGTTACGGCAAAAACAGATTTATGTCTATGTGACGGGACGACATGGGGCAGTACAATGGAGTCCGCAACGAGGATTTACAACTTTGTTAAATTCCGGTTAAATCCTGAAAAAATGTCAAGTATCTTAACAGTTTGGGAGAGTTGAGGAGAAGAAGGTTAAGATCGTATCATCCCAGAAATAAATAGAGTTTGTTTCTCAAATTTTATTTTCTTTCCTTGCTCTCAAAGACATCCTCATGTTTAATGCCACTCTTCTTTGGCTCATTGCT
The DNA here is from genome assembly GCF_034932145.1 of Spirulina sp. 06S082. Classification (NCBI taxonomy): domain Bacteria; kingdom Bacillati; phylum Cyanobacteriota; class Cyanophyceae; order Spirulinales; family Spirulinaceae; genus Spirulina; species Spirulina sp. 06S082. Next base: position 18,664 of record NZ_JAYGHV010000004.1, read on the forward strand.
GGTGTAATTCTCTGTTTAATGGAGTTGCTCTTTCCTACAGCATTTGTCGAGTTTATGATGGGAATTGCTGCATTTGTCGTGGCGCTTATTTCGCTGATACTGCCTCACTCTGGCTTACAAATTGCCCTATGGATGATTTTTTCAACATTATTAGTTCTTCTCTCGCGGCGCATTTTTACCCCCAGACGAAAAAGTGCAACAATTGAAGGCAAAACAGAAGGAGAAACCCTCACCGAAATTCCTGCTGGAGAAACGGGACGCATTTTATATGAAGGTAATTCTTGGCGAGGAAAATGCAGCGAGGAAAGTCTGGCGATCGCCCCCAAACAAAAAGTGTATATTGTCGGAAGAGAGGGCAATACTTTAATCGTCCTCCCGAAATCTTTACTCGAAGGAGAATAACAATGGGACAATTTTTTCTACTTATTATCTTAGCATTTGGCGGTTCTGCCCTTGTAGGATCGGTGAGAATTATTAACGAGAAAAACGAGGCTTTGGTAGAAAGTCTGGGCAGTTTCAAGAAAAAACTCAGTCCTGGTTTAAATTTTGTCGTTCCTTTTGTTGACAAAGTTGTTTATCAGGCAACCACTAGAGAAAAGGTTTTGGATATTCCTCCTCAATCTTGTATTACCAAAGATAACGTTGCTATCAGTGCTGATGCAGTTGTCTATTGGAGAATTATGGACATGGAACGTGCTTATTATCGAATTGAAAATTTGCCCCTAGCCATGGAAAATTTAGTTTTGACCCAAATTCGTTCGGAAATGGGAAAACTAGAACTCGATCAAACATTTACCGCAAGAACTGAAGTTAATGAAACTTTATTGCGAGAACTCGATATTGCCACAGATCCTTGGGGAGTCAAAGTAACGCGGGTGGAACTTCGCAATATTACCCCCTCTAAAGCCGTTCAAGATTCAATGGAATTACAAATGGCGGCAGAACGGAAAAAACGGGCATCAATTTTAACTTCTGAAGGCGAAAGAGATTCAGCAATTAATGAGTCTAAAGGTAAAGCGGAGGCACAAGTTTTAGAGGCAGAAGCGGCTAAAACTGCTGCCATTTTGCAGGCTGAAGCACAACAACAAGCGACGATTTTAAAAGCTAAAGCAGAAGCGGAACAGGAGGTTCTGAAAGCGCAAGCAACAGCAAAGGCATTAGATATTATTGGAGGTAAAATAAAAACCGATCCTCAAGCTAAAGAAGCCTTACAATTTCTCTTAGCACAACACTATTTAGAAATGGGTAAAACTATCGGGAGTAGCGAAAGCAGTAAGGTCATGTTTATGGACCCGCGCAGTATGATTTCCACCTTAGAAGGGGTTCGTTCTGTGATTGGTGAAAATCCTAGCAGTTTGAATTTCGAGTTGGAAAAATTCGATCGCCATTCCGCAGAGTAAAATCTACTAATTTTTCGGATAGGGATGTTAAATACAGGTCTATTAAATTTAACGTCCCTACACAAAATTTAACTTTCTTCTTCCTGACAGAGATCGCACATCCCAAAAAACTCTAGGGTATGATAGTAGACTTTAAAATGATGAGACTGTTGTAATTGTTGCTCTAATTGATGAACGGGACATTGTTCAATGGGAATAGAACGATCGCAATTAACACAAGTTAGATAATGGCGATCGCGTTGAACCAGACTGTAGAGAGATTCACCATTCCCCAAAGTTCGTACTCGTACCACACCCTCTAATTTTAAGGCTTCTAAGGCACGATAAACTGTTGCCAGTCCAATATTGTGCTGACCGTTTCGCAGTTCAATATAAAGGTCTTGTGCGGAAATTGGACGATTTAAGGTTTTGAGAAGATTGAGAATTTTTTCTTGGGAACGAGTACGAGTTTTCATGGGGAAGTCTGGCGATCGCGCTTCAGAGTAAAGCAGTTTCTGGCATTTTTCTCAAAGAATTAGAGCGATCTTTTGGCCTTGGGCTACAATTCTATAATATACTGGATTTTGAGTATTTCAGAAACTAATATTAAGCAACGAATAACACGCAATAAACAATAACTAAAAATGCAGTTCCAAGCAAAAATTTACATCACCTTACGCCCTTCCGTTCTCGATCCCGCAGGAGTCGCGGTACAATCGGGATTAAAACAGTTAGGATATGATACAGTGGAAAGGGTGAGAATTGGGAAATATATCGAACTCAATCTCAGTGCTGAGAATGAAGCAGATGCGGGCAAAAAATTAGACCAAATGTGCGATCGCCTCTTAGCAAACCCCGTTATCGAAAATTATCGTTTTGAGTTAAAAGTATTGGCGATCGCGTGAATTTAGGTCACTAAACACTAATCACTAAAAACTAATCACTGTTTAGCAAGATTACGCTGGCGTAACAAATGAGCTAGAAAATGTGCTTCTCGTTGTGCTGCAAAAAGATCGACGCGATGAGAAGATAAAATCAAAGCACCATTTCCTTTTTGACGAATCTGCGGTATCTTAATCTCTCCATAACTACAAATGCGATCGGGGAACCAATAATGTCCCAATTCTTCACGGAAATGAACGCTATTGATATCCACCCGATCGCCAGTTTCTTTAAACTCTGCGATCGCCGCTTCTAATTCTGCCGATAATTGGTTAATTCGCCTCGCTTGACCCTCCAATTGTTGCAGATCGACGGCAAATGTATCCTGGTTTGCGATCGCCGCTTCGGGAGGTTTGGGGATAGGAAAAGACGATCTTTTTGGCGTTTTATTGCCTCCAGGAAGACAGACTAAATGTTTGCTTTTTGGCGATCGAGTCATGACCTTAAATTAAGTAGAATTAATAATCAAGTGGTATAAGAATACCTTAGTATTATTGTTCGTTTTAGTCAAGTCTTTTTTTGATAATTTATTTTGATAATTTATTTTGACAAATATAAAGGCCTCGATCGCGATCGAGACCTCTATTTCCGAGAAAATACAAGGAAACAACAAAACCTATATTTTGCCATTCCTTTTCCTAGCAAAAGCTAATCAAAATCGCGATCGATACTGCCTTCAAAAACAGGTTCAACACGAATAGCTGCAACATTACTTGGGCGAATGACCATGTATTCTCCTTGAACGTTTTTAATCGGTACGCTAATAAAATTGGTGTCATCTGCCTTGGGCATCAGTTCGCCACTATACCACTTTTGAAACTCTTGAATGGTCGTAAAGCGAACTACTTCGCGATGACCCGAAGTTAGCATAATAAACACTGAATAGGAATCTGGTTTTCTAGCCATAGAAATTTCTCCTTATTTTGGCGCAATATTTTAACGCCCCCTTTGCTAAAAACGAGAAGGCAATCCTTCAATTAAAATATCATCAAGTTGGAGGACTAGAGATTAAATCGCTGTAAAAGCGCCTCTAGTAGAGAAGGAAGAGTTTGACGCACTTCCTCAGCCGTCTTGCATGATAACTGTTGATGGCTCGTTAGGTCAAAAGGAAACTGTCCCTGAAGGCGTTCCATTTGCAGGAGAAGAATTTGCCCCTGACGCTTGCTGTGGAGGGCGTAACCCAGTTCAACGCAAACATTAGAACTCAGAAGAAGTTGGGGTTTATCTTCCCTTGTTGTCGTGGCGATCGCCGTCCCATCAGCGATAAAGAGAAGACTTTTGCGAATTTGCCTTAATTGTCCGCTACTGAGGCGTAGAGGGGCATTTTTGGGGCGTTGGGCGAGTTCTAGACTGAGGGGGATACGTGCCGTTTTATTAACTTTGGCGATCGCCGCTTCTAATACTTCCCGAAACAGTTCGCTAGATTCTTTGTACTCTTGTTGATAGCTGAAGAAAATTTTCGGTTCTAAGAAAGCATTCAGTTCTTGCTTAGTGAGATATATTTCGTGAGACTTTAGATCGAGATTGGCGATCGCATAACCGCCGCTTCCTTCAATATAAAATTCGATCGTTTCTCCCTCAATATAGCGTTCAAACCATTTCGAGGTCGCTATTTCCTCCGTCTCATCCAAAATGTCCGCCCGCAACCCCGACTTAAGCAAACTACTGCGACTTAATCGCAGATCGTGAGGACGTTTGACGATCTCCCGAATGGGTTCGTATTGTTCGATATACCAAGCCTTGAGTGCGACGATCGCCATATTGTCACCCCTATCCCGATCTCCTACATTTGTACTAAGAATGACTCATCATAGCATTGACCTTGAAGAATTTTCGAGTAGGTTTAGGAAAATTCCAGAATTGAGGCGTTGCGATCGCACTCCTAGCATTGAGCCAGTTTTTAGCCAAACCTCGGCGCGATCGGCAAAATATACTGATGCTTCTCAACGAAACAATGCCTGAATTTTGATAATATCGAGGCTACTTTCTTCGATCTTCAGTATATTTCCCCGATCCCTGATAATTATACGGGTTTTCTACACCTGTATTTGCAATATTTCTTTACGTTAAATTGAGTGGAATTATGAAGATTTAGCCCACTTTTGCATTAAAATTTAATTAAATTAAGAAAAAATTATTAAATAACTTGGGGGTGCCTGATGCAAGGTACTATAATTGCCAAAAAATGGCGAAATCAAAATCGCCTCAGAAACGCAGAAATTTCACAATCCACTATTTCCCCTGCTCAAACTCATCAACCGGATTTTAACGAGACAAATTTGGACGAGACAAATTTGGACGAGATAACAGTTGAGGAGAACGAAGATAACCGCTTTAAATCCCAATTAGAACGCCTGCAAAAACAGCATTTTACTGGGCGATTGGATATTGATGTCCAAGGGAAAAAATGGAATTTATACCTATCCTTGGGTCGTTTTGCTTGGGCATCGGGAGGATTGCACGAACAGCGACGCTGGCGGCGACAGTTGATTCGCACGGGGATCGATCAAAGTATTCAAGCGCGGAAAAACGATCGCAACGAGTGTTGGGATTATGGACTATTAACCCTCTTATCTCAAAGAAAACTGATTAATAAAGACCAGCAAATTACGATTTTGCGAGGCACAGTAACAGAAATTTTGTTCGAGATCGTTCAAGCAATTGAATTAGCCACCTTAAGCCAAAATGCGGCGCATAACAATCCCAAGAAGATTAAAAAAGCGCACTCTCAAAACAGCGATGGCATTTTTACTCTAACCCCACGTTTGGGGGTACGCCCTTCCCACGGCGATACGGGGATTTTCCCCAGAGATTGGACCTTAGAAATCGAACTGGCTTGGACAATGGCGGAAAGGGCTTGGGAAAGTTGGGCTAAATCTGGTTTAGCTTTATGTTCGCCCAATTTAGCCCCCGTTCTCAAAAATAGAGAAAAATTGCAAGCCCAAGTCTCACCTAAAATCTACCAACATCTGACTAATCTCATCAACGGGAAGCGAACCTTGCGAGATTTAGCAGTCTTGATGAAACAAGATATTTTAGGGGTAACGCGATCGCTACTCCCCTATATTCGCAACCAGGCCATCGGCTTAGTTGAAATCGAAGATTTTCCCCCTTCTGCGACGACTTCCCAAGGACAAAAAAAGAACCCAGAAACTCCCAAAACCGAAAAAGGCGATCGCGGTGTAGTCTTGTGTATTGACGATAGCCCCCAAGTTTGTCGTTTGATGGAAGTCTTATTAACCAATGCCGGTTATCGTGTCGTCACCGTGCAAGAAGCCATTAAAGCTCTACCTACCTTACTCGAATGTAAACCCGATGCGATTTTTCTCGATCTAATCATGCCCATCGCCAATGGTTATGAAATTTGTACGCAAATTCGCCGTGTCGATCGCTTTAAAGATACTCCTATTGTCATTTTGACCGGAAATGATGGTTTTGTAGACCGAGTGCGGGCAAAAATGGTTGGGGCCACAGATTTCCTCACCAAACCGATCGTGCGCGATCGCGTTTTGGCTGCGGTCGAGAAATATGTTAAAGCATAAGGAACGAAGATTTATTTACAGCATCTTATGAACGAATCCCACGCAATTTCCATTCGCGATCGCGCGACAGGAAAAGAATATAATGCTAGAGTGCCAAGCGATCGCTACATTCTGCAAAGTCTGGAAGACCAAGAAATAGAGCTTCCTTTTTCCTGTCGCAATGGTGCCTGTACCACTTGTGCGGTGCGAGTTCTTTCTGGAGATATCGACCAACCCGAAGCGATCGGACTCTCCCCAGAACTGAAAAAAAAGGGGTATGCGCTATTATGCGTGGGGTATGCGCGATCGGATATTCGCGTAGAAACTCAAGATGAAGATGAAGTTTATGAACTCCAATTTGGCCAATATTTTGCCAGGGGACGAGTCCGCTTTGGTTTCCCCCTAGACGAAGATTAATAGGCTAATTCCTACTCCCTACTCCCTACTCCCTCTTCATGGCATAGTTAGAAGGTACACTTTTTCTAAAATCCATGCAGTCAACTTCCGCCGAACAACTGCAAATTATCCTTGATATTGCCACAGAAGCCGCCCTTGCTGCTGGGGCAGTTTTGCGAGACTGTTGGGGTAAAATCGAGTCCGTTGAAGAAAAAGGACGACCAGGCGATCTCGTCACCGAAGTTGACAAAAAATCAGAAGCCGTTATTCTCAAAATTCTCACTCGCCATTTTCCCGATCATCCAATCCTAGCAGAAGAATCGGGACGCATTGGCGGCGATCGAGAACAATATTTGTGGGCGATCGATCCCCTCGACGGGACGACAAATTATGCCCACGGTTATCCCGCTTCTTCCGTTTCTATTGGTTTATTAATTGATAATATTCCTCACATTGGTGTTGTTTACGATCCCGTCCGCGATCGCCTTTACCAAGCAGCCAAAGGACTCGGGGCAACTTGCAACCGCCGTCCCATCAAAGTCTCCTCCACGACTGATTTACGTCACAGCCTCCTCGTGACGGGCTTCGCTTACGATCGCCACGAAACAACAGATAATAACTACGCCGAGTTTTGCTATTTAACCCATTTAACCCAAGGCGTTCGCCGGGGAGGGTCAGCAGCCTTAGATTTAGCCCTCGTCGCTGGCGGTCATTTGGATGGGTATTGGGAACGCGGTTTGAAACCTTGGGATATTGTTGCTGGTATTGTTCTGGTGGAAGAAGCAGGAGGCCGAGTCACCGCCTATGATGAGAGTCCTTTCGATCTCCAATCCGGTCGCATCTTAGCCACCAACAGCCAGATTCATTCTGCCCTATCGCGATCGCTCTTAGCAACGCCTCCCATTAGCGTTTGGTCTAATTTGGCAGAAATGCAAAAATTGACATGAAGAAAGTATTTTCCAGTAGAGAAAAAAATAGAGATAATAAGAGTAAACCTCTAAAAATTCAGAACAGATAGGACGCACGAACGGGCAAGATGCCCGCACTACCCTAAAGATAGAATACGGTAGTGGGAGCGTCTCGCTCCTTAACCATTTCAGTCCTAATACACAATAACTGCAACTAATTCTATTCCCTATCGAGAAAATTATGCCTTTTAACATTCAACGCGGACTTTTTAAATATGACATCACCGATCACTATGCCATTTTAGGTATTCCTGTGAATACCGAGGCCAAAGCGATTCGCAAACAATATCTCAAACTTGCCCACAGTCTCCACCCCGATAAATTAAGAGAAGCCAGCGATCGCGATCGCAAACAAGCCAATGAGATCTTATCCAAATTAGTTAATCCTGCCTACGAAGCCCTACAGGAAAAAGCCAAGAACCGCACAGAATATCATATCGTCCTCGAACAGACAGGCAAGCGTTTAGCCGCCGAAGGATTACCCAGCCTAGAAACTGAGGGGGCCAAAAAATTGGCTCAAGCAGGTAGCAGCGATGTTGATGCAGCCTATAAGCGAGAGATATCCAACTTAGCCTCAAATCAATATAAGGCGATCGGTCAAGTCCTAGAAAACATCGCCGCCCTGAGTGAATTAAATCTAGTTTACCTGATGCGGAAAGAAGGACAAGGAGTGAGAAAATCAACATCGAGTCAGACAGCAGCTAAACCCTCTTCCCCCAAACAAGGACAAAAACCCAGTCCTTCTGGGGAACCCGTCCCCCAAAGTTCCCCAGTCGATCCCTACACTCGTCGGGCGCGGGAATATCTTGAAAAAGGCAATTATGCCAAATCAATCTTAGAATTGCGGGACGGTCTCAAACTCGATCCCAAAAATAGCGCTTGTCATAGTTTAATGGGATTGGCCTATTTAAAACAAAATCAGGTCAGCATGGCGAAAGTACATATTATGAAAGCCCTGCAATACAACCCCAAAGATGAACTCGGACTCAAAGGCAAAGCTGCCCTCGATCGCCTTGCTGGAAAAACCGGGGGCAAACAACAAAGCACATCAACAGGAAAGGGAAAATCCAGCAAGTCCGATAATAAATCGGGGGGAATGTTTGGGTTATTTGGAGGGAAGAAAAAGTAATTAACAATAACATGATCCACCAACCGCCAGCCGGAACTCGAGATTTACTGCCCCTTGACGTGGCACAAAAACGCTGGATCGCCGATCGCCTGCGCCAAGTTTTCCATCAGTGGGGCTATCAGCGCATTATTACCTCCACCTTAGAACGGATGGATGCACTCACGGCGGGAGGGGCGATCGATCCCGACACGGTGATTCAAATTGAAGATACATCGGAAGGTCGGTTGGGGTTACGACCGGAATTGACAGCTTCCATCGCCAGGGCTGCAGTGACTCGCATGGCTGGAAGTACTTATCCTCAACGTTTATATTACAATGCCAATGTTTTTCGCCGCTTTAAGGGGGGACACCACGGACGGCAAATGGAATTCTATCAAACTGGGGTAGAACTATTACACGCCGCCGGAAGTTTGGCAGATACGGAAATTCTCCTCTTATTGGCAGAGGGTTTGCAATCTTTAGGCATGGCAGAATGGCATATTATTCTAGGAGAAGCGGGATTAACGCGATCGCTTCTCTCGATTTTCCCTGAGTCAATACGAACAACCATTCGCCGTTGTATTGCTAATCTCGATCGCGTCACATTGGAATCCTTGGCACATCCAGACTTATCGGAGGGTTTGCGAGAGAAAGCCTTAATGTTATTCGACCTGCGAGGCAAGCCTGCGGATGTATTACAAACGGTTTCAAGTTGGGATTTGGATACTCGAGGAAAAAGTATTGTTAATGACTTAAAAAATCTCTGCGATCGCTTAGAAAAGAGTTCTACCCATCTTCCTATTGTTCTCGATTTGAGTTTAATTGAAACAATTGATTACTATACCGGCATTGTTTTTGAAGTGGTTTCCGCCCAAAATAATCAATACCGAGTCCTGGGCAAAGGCGGACGCTACGATCGCCTCCTCGAACTCTACCATCCTGAAGGGAAAAGCACGCCTGGAGTGGGTTTTGCGTTGAATTTAGAGGAGTTACACGCTTGTTTGCTTTCTAGCGAGGATTTACCGCGATCGACCCCAGCCAGCGATTTCTTAGTCATTCCCACCAGTCCTCAAGCAGAAATTGCCGCGATCGCCCACGCTCAAACTTTGCGGAATGCAGAACCCTCGGTCAGGGTAGAATTAGATTTGGGAGGACGTTCCCCCGAAGGGATTCGCGAATATGCCAAAAGTTCTCGCATTTCCCGTTTAGTGTGGATCGAAGCGGATGGAACGCCAAATATTGAAATTTTAACAGACAAGACAAAATAATGTACTTAATTCTCTATGCAAAACCCGGCTGTCATTTATGTGAAGGATTACAAGAAAAATTAGAACAATGCCTTCATCAAGAGGATTTTGCTGGGGTAGAATTGGTCGTTCGCGATATCACTACGCGAGAGGATTGGTTTGCAGCCTATCAATACGAAATTCCCGTATTAGCAAGGGAAATAGAGGGAAAAGAGCAGATTTTACCCCGTCCTTCCCCTCGTACTTCCCCGCGTCAATTAGAGAAACTGTTGCGGAAATATGGATTTTGATTTTTCCGTAGGGGTTTGGTCTCCAAACCCTCCCCTTGATTAGTATTTTGTATAAACGGGAGGATTAGCTCGTTTCCCAGGACTAGAAATAATACGGGGGATATTTCGTAAAGACAGTTGTAGATTCTCCAAACCCGACTCTAAAGTATCGCAACGGGCTAATATCTTGGTCATTTGGTCATAAAGTTGCATTTGTTGAGTTTCGAGGGCAGATTGGCGCTCTTTATCTTCTTTACTACCCTGTTGCAGCGTCATTTGTTGCTGAGTTAAATGGGATTGCCAACGTTTACGAATCTGTTGTAATTGTTCGCTTAAATGAGATTGCTGAAACTTGAGTTCTTTTTGTTCTCGATTGAACTCTTGAATATGATTTCCTATAAGTTCTTTTTGTTCTCGACTGAACTCTTGAATACGATTTCCTATAAGTTCTTCTTGTTTTTGTTCTTTCTCACTAGAAACCCGATCGCGCTCGGCGATCGCCCCTTCTAATTTGATATTGTCTTCTCTAAGTTGTTGGATTTGAGTTTGTTGTCTAGCGAGTTGAGATTCGAGGCGATCGCATTTAGCCGTTAATGTTGCTTGTAGCGTTTTCCCTTCTTCCTGTTTGCGATCGAGATGTTCTTGTTGTGCAGTAAGCTGAGAATGTAGGCGATCGCGCTCCTGAGAAATTTGCTGAATTTGTGTCGTTACAGTTTCGATTTGCTGCTGAAACTGCTCTTTTAATCGCTCTACTGCTTGAAATTGAGAGAGTTGTAAAGATGTCCGAGATTGCAGTTCCACCCGTAATAGTTCGATATCTCGCATCTGCTCCGGAAGAAGCATTTGCGAAGATCGATTGCTTGTTTCAGTGCTTGTTTTTTCAACTTCTTCTGCGATCGTAGCGGGGTTAGTGTTTTGTAATTGAGCAAATTGTAATTGCAGTTGCGATCGCTCCTCCTCCGCCCGCGTAAAACGTTGTAAAATCCATTCTAGAACTTCTCTTCCTTCCGGTGGAATGCGCTCTAAAGAAGGAATTGAAGAAGAATTTACAGAAGAAATTGAAGACGGGTTTGGTGCAGGAGAAGAGTAAGATGGAGAAGGAATATTAGCTGCAAATTGTTGCGATCGCACTTGTTCTAATTGAATGCGATTTCTTTCTCCCTCTTGTTGAGCATTATTCAATTGTCTTTGTAACTTCGCAACCTGTTCTTTTTGAGCTTGTTGGGTACTCCACATATAATGCGCCCAAGCCTGGATTTTTTCCAAAGAAGACACCGATATCTGATGTTCTACTCGCAAAGGACCAACAATCGATAAACACGAAGAAGAAAGCTCCCAACCACAAACATGACAGCGCTGAACTTTTCCTTTTACATAAGTCGTTTTACAAACCGGACATTCCATAATTTTAGTTATCAGTTAAACTTAATAGCGTGACGAACAAACTAACTAAAATAACTCCCAAGAAAAGCAATAAACCGCGATTTTGCCTGCACCAGAATTGTAATGCTTTCCAACCTTGTAACGGGGGGACAATATCCTCTTGCCAAGAAGCGCGATCGCAGTACATCGTACAAGTTTTCGCATAGGGACGTTGGGGATAGGTGCAGGTTTCATCTTCGTGATAAACACAGCGATCGCATAAAAAAGATTCTCCTTGAGCTTGATAGAGCGGAATTCCTTGATGTCCGTAGGCTTTCAGAATAACACCGCAATGGGGACATTTTATCGCCTCAGAGGTGACTAAATTTTCGCATTGAGGGCAATTGGGCATAATCCTTCGGCCTAGTAAAGTTTACTAACAAAAAAAGGCTACAAATTTTTTATACAACAGATGTCAGTAGATCGCAAAGTTCAAGTAGCGATCGCCCAAAACTTACCCTCACTGCTTGTAACAGTTCTTAAAGTTTGCTTAAATTAAGCAGTGGGCAATAATTGGGATAACTCTAATATGCCAATTGATTTGTGTTGCTCAAAAATCCCCATCCCTAGGTTAAGGAGTGTCAATCATGGAAGGATGCCTCAGAGTCGGTCAACCCGCCCCAGATTTTACGGCAACTGCCGTTTACGATCAAGAATTTAAAACCTTGAAGCTCGCAGATTATCGCGGTAAATATGTTATTCTTTTCTTTTACCCTTTAGATTTCACTTTTGTTTGTCCCACAGAAATTACGGCTTTTAGCGATCGCTATGAAGATTTTAGCAAAATCGACACAGAAGTTCTCGGGGTTTCTGTCGATAGTGAATTTTCTCACCTAGCTTGGATTCAAACCGATCGCAAGGAAGGGGGAATTGGCGATATTGCCTACCCTCTCGTTTCCGACATCAAAAAAGAAATTAGTACAGCTTACAACGTTCTCGATCCCGATGCAGGGGTTGCATTGCGCGGCCTCTTCATCATTGATAAAGATGGGGTTATTCAGCACGAAACAGTGAATAATCTCTCCTTCGGACGTAGTGTAGACGAAACGCTGCGAACCCTAAAAGCAATTCAATACGTGCAGTCTCACCCTGATGAGGTTTGTCCGGCGGGATGGCAAGAAGGTGATAAAACAATGGTTCCCGATCCGAAAAAGTCGAAAGTTTATTTTTCTGCTGTTTCTTAATTCTGCATTTCGGAATCTTTGGGAGGAGGCGATCGCAATGTCGTCTCCTGTTTTTGGTTATATTTGAGAGTTTAAGCCATCAATTTCATGCTGAGATCGAGCCAAGGCGATCGCGTAATGGGTGCGCTACTGGAAATATAATCAACTCCTGTTTCTGCAATAGGATAAATAGTTTTTAAAGTAATATTTCCTGATGCTTCAATGCGGGTTGCAGGATTGCGATCGCGGATAATTTTGACGGCTTCTCCCATCGTTTCAACGGTCATATTATCGAGCATGATAATATCAGCTTGATACTCTAATGCTTCTCGAACCTCAGAAATGTTACTGGTTTCTACTTCAATCGTTAAAGGATAGGGGAGTGTAGCGCGAACTTGCGCGATCGCTTTACCAATTCCCCCGGCTGCTTGAATGTGATTATCTTTAATCATAGCTGCATCATCGAGTCCCATACGGTGATTTATTGCCCCTCCCACTCCTGTAGCATATTTTTCTAAGAGTCTTAAACCAGGAGTTGTTTTGCGGGTATCGACAAAGCGCGCGGGGAGAGTCGCGATCGCCTCAACATATTGGCGAGTTGCTGAAGCAATTCCACTCAAGCGCATGGTTAAATTTAAGGCCACTCTTTCTCCCATCAGCAAGGCATCAAAAGGACCTTCTAAAGCAGCAATAATGGTTCCCTCTGAGCAGCATTCACCCTCTTTAACCTTAGCGGTAAAACGAACCTCTGGATTGAGTAGATGAAAAATGCGAGCGGCGATCGGTAATCCTGCAATCATTCCCGTTTCTTTCACGATCCAATTTGCTTTACCCCAGGGCATTTCTGAGGTGAGTAAACCTTGAGTTGCGCGATCGCCGCGACCAATATCTTCCAAAAGCCAGCTTTTTAAACTAGGATCGAGAACGATCCAAGGGGGTAATATCATCGCCAAAATTGAACCTAAAATTTTGTCTTGTAATTTTGTTTTGCATCGATACCAGTTTAGAACTTCTTGCCCTCTAAAAAAGCACAAAATTGCGCGACTAATTCTGGATTGCGCCATCCTCGCTCGGCTTCTTCCTCAAGAATTGTGAGAGCATTATCGGCAGAAAGTGGTTTTTTGTGAGGACGCTTACTGGTCAGAGCATCATAAATATCAATGATTTGAAAAACTTGAGCTAACCAAGGAATATTTTCTCCCGCAATTCCATCAGGATAGCCACTCCCATCCCAACGTTCGTGATGATGGCGAATAATCGGTAAAGCTCCTTGTAAATCTCGCACGGGTTGGCAGATTTGTTCTCCAATTAAAACGTGCTGGCGAATAAGTTCTCGTTCTTTCAAGGTTAGGGGAGTAGTTTTGAGAAAAATAGCATCGGGAATCGCGATCGTGCCAATATCGTGAAGATGAGCGGCATTTTTGAGATGTTTAATCTCGAGTTTGGAAAGCTGTAAATGTTCGCCAAACTTTTGTGCTAATTCTATTAGCCGTTCCGAAGGGTTTGTCGTATCGCTGCAACGGCATTCGATCGCCCGCGCGATGGAAAAGAGAACTTGTTTGGAGTGGTTTAAATCTTCATTGAGGCGTTTTTGGTGAATCAGAGATTTAACGCGGACCGAGAGTTCGAGGCGATCGATGGGTTTAGCGAGAAAATCTGTGCCTCCAGCTTCAAGTCCATCAAGACGCAGACGGCGATCGTCTGCGAGAGTCATAAAAAGAATAGGAATGTGAGCAGTTTTTTCGTTTTGTTTAAGTCGCCGACAGACCTCGAGACCATCCATTCCCGACATTAAAACATCAAGCAAAATCAAATCTAGATCGTCCTCAGAAGCGATTTCCAGCGCGATCGCGCCCCCTTCGGCCTCCCTAACCTCATAGCCCTCCAATTGCAGCAAATCCACCGCTAATTGGCGTGTTAGAGCGCGATCGTCTACAACCATTACCTTTGGTCGATCTAGATGATGAATGTTGGCGATCGAATCCTCAATCCCCTCGGAGATAGAAATCACTAGCTTAAAAAGAAACCTATTCCAAGTATGCTGTTGGAAACCCATTTTGAGATCGGTTTTTTCACGGAAATTTTGTTACGTGTCAGAATTCCTAATGGTTTTAAGGATTATTCAGACATTGATTTATTCTGCGTCCAACGTTTTTTCCAACGACTTGTTGGTTCTAGATGACTCATTTCTCGTTCTCGCTCTCGGCGTTGCAGAATTGTAGCCGTAGAATCGTTTAAGTTGGGGTCTCGGTAGGGGATAGCAGCACGGGTGTGTAAATGTTCGCGTTCCTGTGGCGATAATGGTGGTAGATCGTCAGGCATAAAACTGGCAATAGTTCCAGGCGATCGCCGTCCCACTCCTTGAGTTGCACCAAAAGATAAACCAGCCTGAGTTAAAGCGGTTCTCACCGCAGCAGCAGAGGAATAGGTTGCGAGTCTTCCCTTGGGGTGCAAGCATTGGGAAACCTGTGCTAAAAACTCTACTGTCCAGAGTTGGGGACATTTGGGGGGAGAGAAAGGATCGAGGAAAATTGCCTCGGCGCAAAATCCCGATCGCGCAACGCGTTGAATCTGCGATCGCGCATCTCCCACATACAAGTCAGCCTGGATTTGCGGCGATCGCAATTTCTGCGTGTCAGCAAATTCACGGAGAAGGGAGGAAACGTCGCCATGAGGAGAAGAAAAAGAATCTAATAAACCTTGACTGGCCGCTTGTTGGGGGACGGTAACATCGAGTTCTAGGGCAACGAGCTTAATATAGCAAGTGGGATGGGCAGACCAAATCGCCGCGATCGCCGCCGCACTGTTATATCCCAACCCGTAGCAAATATCCAGCAAGTGCAAACAGTCGTTTTCTTTCGCTTTCTGGTATAACTGACAAGGTTCGACATATTTATATTCTGCCTCTTGACGCGCTCCATGAAAAGAATGAAAGCATTCATCAAACAATCCAGAATAGAATGTAAAAGAACCATCATCGGTTAATCGGGGTTGCCAACTCATTTCAATTATCAATTATCGGCCATGAGTCCAGAGAAGTAGAAGTGTCATTAACGATCAGTATGAACGATCCTTTTTACGAAAAACCCTTGCAACGACTGCAAGAATATATTTATCTCATTCCCATTTTTGGCGTATTACCCGCCCTGTGGACCCTAAAGCGCGATCGCGGCACTCCCGAACAACGCAAAATCTGTCGTTTGTCCATTACCCTTGCCCTAGGCTGGTTACTCGCTTATGCCCTTCTCTCCTTTGGAGGCAGTCAAACCTCCGAAATTTTTCGCTTTCGCCTTCTCTTTCTCAATAGCTTAGTAGGTTCGGGCTATTTTCTCACCTGCTTGGCCATAATGATACGCCTATTCCGCCGTCAATCTTTGAGAGTTTCTGGGGCGAGTCAAATCGCTGAAGGAATTGTGCGGAAAACCTTGTCTTGAGCTTGAATATTGTTAAATTCAAGCTCAACAGCGATCGCCAGCAATGTAAAAAATTGCGAAGAGTGCGGTTAAAACCGTAAAGTTAACGAACAGTTTACAATCAAAATCGATCGCTAAACTTTTGCCGCATGAGGAAACCCGTGTCAGTGAAAAGAAAGTCAAAACCGAGCGTTCGTCGCTATTCTCAAAAATCTCCCCAGATCGGGAAAGTCCGAAAACGCAAGATCGAGAAAAAAAATGCGCGTTGGCTGTGGATTTGGTTGGGATTAACCGGAGTCGGCATCATTTCTGCCACAGCCGGGGCAATTTTAGCTGTATCCTTATCGGCAACTCCCCTGCGTCAAGTTCTCCTCAGCCCTGAAGATGCGGCTGTATTTAATCAAAAAAAGGCGATCTCCTCTCAATCCCTGCGCTTCCCCAAACTGACTCGCCCAGTTAATATTCTCATTCTCGGCACGAAAGTGCTTACCTCAGACTTAGAAAATCCCCCCCAAGACAATTTGGGCTATCACGCTTTAGTCGATTCTTTTGAAGGATTGACAGATACAATGCTGCTGGTGCGCTTCGATCCAGACAATTACAAACTCTCCGTCCTTTCCATTCCTCGGGATACTCGCACCACCATCGACGGCTTTGGACAAGTGAAAATCAATGCCGCAAATTATCATGGTGGGGCAGCCCTCACTGCCAAAACTATTAGTAATCTTTTAGAAGGTGTTCCCATCGATCGCTATGTGCGGGTTAATATCCAAGCGGTGGAGAAACTGGTCGATGCTTTGGGTGGAATGACCGTTGATGTTCCCAAAGACATGAAATATACCGATCACAGTCAGCACCTTTACATCAATCTCAAACAAGGGGAACAACACCTCGACGGCGACAAAGCCGTTCAATTCCTGCGTTTCCGCTACGATCGCTATGGGGATATCGGTCGCATTCAACGCCAACAAGCCCTAATGCGGGCGGTAGTAGAACAAACCCTCAGACCTGCTACTCTTTTACGACTTCCCGATGTCATTCAAGTGCTTAAATCTAATATCGACACTAATCTCAGTGTCGAAGAAATTGCCGCCCTCGCGGGATTTGTTTCCCATGCCAACCGACAAGATGTACAAATGTTAATGTTACCGGGGGATTTTAACGGCACCGGGGAAAACGAAGTGAGTTATTGGATTCCCAATAGTCGTCGCATTCGCACGATGGTGGCGCAACATTTCGATCAAGGGTATAGTGAATCCTCTCCGATCCGTAAGGGTACAGTTAAAATTGCTATTCAAGATAGCACGGGCAACCCCGAGGCGATCGCCACTCTCAAGCAGATTTTGCGCGAACAAGGTTACGATAATTTCTTCATCGGACAGTCTTTAACCCATCCTCTCAGGGGAACCCGCATTATCGCCCAAAGAGGCGATCGCAACAGTGCAAGCGAACTTCAGTATGACTTAGCATTAGGGGAAGTTCTCGTCGAAAGTACCGGGGAACTTAACTCGGATATTACCATTCAACTCGGAAGCGATTGGTCTCGATTACAAGAGAATGGCGATCGCTGGACAGATAATTGATAGTTGATAGTTGATAGTTGATAGTTGATAATTGGGAATGAATAATTGGTAATAGATCATTGATAATGCCCTCTTTCCCTAAAAATCGTTCCGATCCGCCTCGTAGTCTTACCCTAACTGACGAAGCCGGACAAAGCCTTTGCTGTTCCATCGAGCATTCTTTTATTGAAGATGGTACGACTTATTTTTTGCTTCTGCCCCTGGATACTCCCATCACTATTATTGCTTGGGAAAGCGATCGCGATGATGCCGAAGCGATTTGGGTAGAGGACAGCGAAGAAATTGCTCGGATTTTTGATGATGCTAAAGCGGTTTTAGCCGAACAAAATCTAACTCTCAACCTAGCGGCTTATACTCTGACCGTAAGCGGAGAATTACCCGAATCTGACGAAGATGATATCCTAACCTTAGAAATTGAGACAGAGACAGACCAGCTAGAATCGGAACAGTTTCAATTTTTGACCCATTTTTATCACGAAGAACAAGAGTACGAAATTTATACACCCCTCGATCCCCTGCTCTTGTTCGCCAGACAAACCCCAAAAGGCAATGTGGAAATCCTTTCTTTGGAAGAACTGCAAAATATTCAACCCCAACTCCAAGAGTTACTCGTTCGCGAACTCGATCGCGAGGATTAAATTCTAGTTATTTTCCCTACTCCTAATTCTCCACTCCCTACTTCCTATAATTTATGAATTTTGGCAGTTTCTCTAAATGGTTTTATACCCTAGCAGTTTTACCGGGGATGATGGTTTTCTGCGCTTGGCACAGTACTCAGTGGTGGTATTGGGCGGTTTCTCCTATTGCTCCTGCGGAAGAAGCGGTTCAGATCGATATTGATGTTCCAGGGGAAACGTCAACTCGACAAATTGGTGCAGATTTAGAAGCAACTGGGGTTATTTCTTCAGCTTGGGCGTGGAATATTTGGGCATTTTGGTTATTATTCCAAGATCGAGACGGGTCATTTAAAAAGGGAACTTATACCCTCTCTCCCTCCCAATCTACTCCCGAAATTGCGGCTATGATTTGGCAGGGAAATGTCCGAGAACAAACTTTTACGATTCCCGAGGGTTGGTCGATCGCGCAAATGGGAAAATATTTTGAGCAACGGGGTTATTTTGCCGCAGAAGCCTTTGTACAAGCCACTCGACAAATTCCTCGCGATCGCTATCCGTGGTTGCCCGAGGGACTCCCTCATCTGGAAGGATTTCTTTATCCCGATACCTACCAACTCCCCAACAGTACGGCACAACCCCAACAGGCGATCGCGTTAATGCTGAATCGCTTTGCAGAAGTAGCCCTTCCGGTTTACCAACAAAACCAACAAGAAACCAGCTTGAGTTTAAAAGATTGGGTGACTTTAGGGAGTTTAGTGGAAAAAGAAGCCGCGATCGCCGCAGAACGTCCTAGAATTGCGGGTGTTTATACTAAGCGACTGAATGAGGGCATTAAATTGGAAGCCGATCCAACGGTAGAGTATGGTTTAGGAATTCAGCAAACTGCCGACCAACCCTTAACTTTTGCTCAAGTGGGAACTCCTAATCCTTATAACACCTATCTCAATCAAGGGATGCCACCTACTCCCATTGCCAGTCCTGGGTTATCCAGTCTGCAAGCTGCCCTCAATCCAGAACCCACAGAATACCTCTTTTTCGTTGCTCGTTACGATGGAACCCATGTTTTTAGCAAAACCGTTGAAGAACACGAAGCCGCTAAAAATGCGATTCGTCAAGCCAGAGAAAGCAATAATCAATAACTAATAATTAATTACTAAATATATGTTTTGGGCAGAATTTTTACAACCGGATTTGGTCTTGGAGAATACCGTTATCGGTTTGACCCCGGAACTTCTCCAGCGCTATCAACTGAAGGGTTTGGTTCTGGATGTGGATGAAACTCTTGTTCCCCTCAAAGAACGAGAAGTTTCTCCAGAAGTTGCTGAATGGGTCGGCCAAATACGCCAAATAGCCTCCTTGTGGCTGGTCAGCAACAATATCAGTGAAACTCGCATTGGCGGTATTGCCAAATCCTTACAACTTCCTTATATCTGTAGTGCTGGGAAACCGTCCCGTCGAAAATTAAGAGCGGCGATCGCCTCAATGGGATTTCCTGCCGATCGCGTGGCAATGGTGGGCGATCGCCTGATTACCGATGCGTTAGCGGGAAACCGCATGGGGATGTTTACCATTCTCGTTGAACCCATGGTCGATCCGGCGATCGCAGCTCGTTCTTATCCTCTGCGAACCCTTGAAGTGCGCTTAACTCAAGGTCTCCTCGGGTTTCCCCTCACGGGCAAGCAACAAAACGTTAGGAAGGATTCATAAATCTTGACCAAGTGAAATATAAAGAAAAGATTACGAAATAAAAGTTAAGGCAATTGTTATGACACCATGACAATTATAGAAACGGGGTCAGCCAATATAAAAGACCTTGAAAGATAAAATAAAACAAGAACGCCAGTCACAGAAAGCAATTTCAGGGCTGGCGTTTTGATTGGGGTAAGGGGATCGGGACATTTAGAATCTTAAAATTTTTCCACAATAACTCTATTTCTTCCTTGTTCCTTGGCTTCATATAATGCTAAATCTGCGACACCAATTAACGCTTCTGGTGAAAATTCCTCAGAAGGAATTGTGGTGACAACACCCAAACTTAAAGTAACATAATCTCCTTCCAGCGATCGCGCATGAGGAATTTTTAAACCTTCTACTGCTTCACGAATACCTTCTGCAATTTCTAAGGCTTTCTCTACTTCAGTCTCCGGCAAAATTGCCGCAAACTCTTCCCCACCATAACGCGCGATCGTATATTCCACACTAGATATTTCTCGTTCTTTGAGAACCTTCGCGATCGCGTTTGCAACGCGTTGTAAACACCCATCTCCTGCTAAATGACCATAGCAATCATTATAGCGCTTAAAATAATCTACATCACATAAAATTAAGGAAAGAACCCCTTTGATTTTCATTAAATTTTGCCAAACACTGGCAATTTCTGTATTAAAATAGCGTCGGTTGGCCACATGGGTTAAGCCATCAAGAAGAGCTAGACGCTTTAATTCCTCATTAGCATTTTGCAAAGCAATTTCTGCACGCACGCGATCGGTAATATCATTAGAGAGTGAAAGCAAACATTCTTGACCGTGAATTGTAATAATTTCTGCTGAAAGTAACGCCGTCCGAATTGCCCCAGATTTCGTGCGAAATTGAAATTCATAGTTGCGAATGACCCCATACATCGTTAAATGCTTGAATAAGTCAATTCGCAAATCGGTTTGAACCCATAAATTCAAATCCTTGGCCGTGTGTCCAATCACCTCATCCCGAGAATATTCTGTTACGTTGCAGAAAGTTTCATTAACATCAATATGGCTGCCATCACTCAATCTAGTAATTGTAATTGAATTAGGATTAGAACGAAAGGCTTTCGCAAACTTTTCTTCAGAAAGACGCAATTCTTTTTCGATACGCTGACGTTCGCAAATTTCTTCCGCTAACAGTGCATTCTGCATCATCAAGAGCTTTAAAGCATTGCGAATATTCAGTTGATTTTCAATGCGAGCAAGAATTTCTGCATCGTGAAAAGGCTTGGTAATATAGTCTCTTCCCCCTACAGAAAAGGCTTTAACTTTATCCCAAACGCGATCGAGACTGCTAATAAAGACAACCGGAACTTCTTGAGTGTTGTAATTCGCTTTGAGTTTTTTGCATAAATCGTAACCATTCAGATCGGGAAGATTGATATCGAGCAAAATCAAATCTAGTTCCGATCGCGCTACCTCGGCCAAGGCTTGAGTCCCTTGCTGTAGGATGCGGACGCGATAACCCTGTTGTCTCAAAAGCGCAGCCAAGCGATCGGCATCATCAAGGCAATTATCGACAATTAAAATATTCTGAGTTGATGCACTAAAGTCGGGATTCATATTTGGGAAAGAAATTGACCACCCACCTAAACTCTATAATCTTAAGTACAGCGATTTCAATCGTGAAATTACTTTGTTGAGAGTATTTAGAAAAATTCCCTTTAACTTGTCCTTCAATCTCCGCCTTTTTTCTGTCCCTGCCAACAGAATTGAGAAAAATTTTGCTGAAATCGTCCGGAAACTGGAATTAAAACCAGAAACATGAGATAGAGAACGGGGCAACCCGGACAGTTAGCAGCTTGGTTAAATCACAAAGTGTATTACTCACCTGTCGGACAAATCCTCAAACGTCGTTACGAGATCCTCCAGCTTTTAAACTCTGGCTCCCTCGGACACACCTATCTGGCTCGAGACCTTGCCCAACCTTCCCGCCCTCGATGTGCGGTTAAACACTACCCCGGCGATCGCGAATCTCCTAACCTCCTCAAAACCAGTCGGCGTACTTTTGTTACCGAAGCCGAGACTTTGAAAAAATTGGGATATCACGCCCAAATTCCGCGCTTTCTGGATTGTTTTGAGGAAAATCAAGGGCTTTATTTGGTACAAGAACTGATTATCGGCCATATTTTCAATACGTAATTAGCACTCCTCGATCGCGAAGTTCCCGAACTTGACCCAAAAGACAAGTCCGGCGAACGGGAAGCGAAAGTTATTTATTTTCTACGCGATATTCTCGGGGTTTTAGACTTCATCCACGCCCAAGGAGTCATTCATTGCGACCTCAAACCCAACAATATTTTGCGACGTGCCAAAGACGGTAAATTAATTCTCATTGATTTTGGGGCAGCGCAGCCCGTCCATCGTCAGCTTGTCAATAATAGTATGGGACTATCCTCAACTGTTGCCGTGAGTCCCTCGGGCTATCTTGCCCCCGAACAACTCATTGGACAACCTCAACCCGCCAGCGATCTTTATGGTGCGGGGATTATTGCCATTCAGATGCTAACAGGATTAGACCCCGCCAAGTTGCAACTCGATCTTGCCAGTAACGAAATTAAATGGCAGCGTTTGGCGAAAACTTCCTATAGCCAAGAACTCAGCGCAATCTTAAACCAAATGACCCGCTACCATTTGCGCGATCGCTATATTAGTGCGAGGGAAGTCTTGGCAGAACTCGATCCCTTACTGCCATCGGCACGCCATTCTCTCCTAGAAGCAAGTAGTCATTATCTCGATAATTCGGGCTTAGAGAAAAAAAGTCCCCAGAAAACCCTCATTTCTCCTCCTACTCAATTTTCCTCCAAATTTATTAAAAAACCGACCCCTTCTGAATTTGAAGATTGGCACGATCGCCTTGCACCCGAGCTAGATGCGCCTCAAGAGCAAGTCGAAGCTGATGTCGAACTGCCCTACAACTCAATTACCCCAGTATATTCGTCCGTTCCCCTTGCCAAAGTCTCCCACCGTTCTCTCAATCCTTCTTTAATGAGAACGCTAATGAGAATGGGGGTTCTTGCGGCTCTTGTTAACACCTTTGCCATTGCCCTCGGCTTGTACACCCTTGCCGATAGCAGCGCCACAGATCCAGGAGAGACTCGCTTTGCTAAAGCACAACGCCACCTGCACCAAGGTAAACTCGAAGATGCGATCGCCCTCGCCCGCACCATTTCTCCCGATAGTCCCGTCTACGAACAATCCCAACGGGCGATCGCGCAATGGCAGCAAGATTGGAGTAGGGCTTCCCTGCACTTTAACGCCGCCAAAGAAGCCTTGGCCCAACAGGATTGGCAAACAACAGTCAGTGAAGCCGCTTTAGTTCCCGCGATCGAATACTGGCAGAAGCAACTCGACCCTCTTTTAAAAGAGGCATCTCCTCAAGCGGAACGAGAAGCCGAAAAGCTCTTAAAACTAGCCTTTGGGCGAGCCGCAGAAAAAGACTTTACCGCCGCTTTAATCCATTTAGAAAGTATTTCCCCGCATACGACCATTGGCAAAAAGGTACAACCCAAACTGAAGGAATATAGTCAAAAACAGCGCATTCGTGCCATGTCTCTCTTGCAACAGGCTTATGACCTCGCCGCCGATCGCCAATTTACAGAAGCACTCGAATTTCTGCAAGTGATTCCCCCCAATACTCCCGCCGGGGCGATCGCCAAAGAAAAACAAATTGAATACAGCCAAAAACAAAAAATTCGCCAGCAAACCGTCGGGACAAACTTGGACGATTCTTCTGCACCGATCGCCCAGCAGCCTACCTCATCGCTTTTTGCTTTTAACCCTGGCGATCGGTTACAAGAAATTGCCTTGGGTTTCGGTTAAATATCCTATCTCAACGCGCCACATGACGCATGGCATCAATAGGCGATCGTGAGTTATCGTAGAATTATTAATAAAGTCAATGGAACTCTAAAACATTAATTGTCATCATAGAGAAACAATCGCCTTGAATGTCTCTCAGTCGGAGAAGGATTAAAAATGAGTTTTCGCAAACAGCTTCAATCTCTCGGAATGTTATCTGCCCTGCTGGGTACGAGCCTACTCGTTTACCCGCAGTCTAGCCAAGCAATTCCAGAGTTTCTCGTGAGTATTGATTTTCCCCAAAGCGCCCCTTCGGGAGGAGGAACATTAAGTCGTACCTACGGTGGCGGCTCCCGTACTGGGGCAACCTCTTGTCTCGAAGAAGGAGATAATGTAGAACCGCTAACGGCTCTCATTCCCGAAGATACGTTGGTGAAAACAGCCGATTCTGAGCCAACATTATATGTCTATGTCCCGAAAACAGTGTCATCAGAAGAGATTTCCGCCACTGTGGTGATTTTAACCCCCGGTCAGCCTCGCCAATTACCTGAAGAGGTTTATGTTGGCAAAACTTCCCTTCCCGATACCTTAAATGAGGGAGGCGGCATTGTTCGTTATAAATTAGAGGGTGCAGATTTAAAAGCAGGTGAAACTTACACTTGGTCATTTTCTATCCACTGCGATCCTGATAAATACGATCTCGATCGCTATGTCCGGGGAGTATTTCAGCGAGTGGAAGATTTAGAACCCCTTCCGGCTAATCTTGATAATATGAGCGCTACGTCACTGGTTGCTAAAGCGAATGAATATGCCGCCGATGCTATCTGGAATGAAACCGTGAATTTAGCAGCAAAACTGCGAAGTTTGGATACAGGAGAATGGGCAGGGTTACTCAAATCTGTTAATTTGCCTCAATTTGAATCAATTCCCTTTGTTTCATGTCAAAATAGCGAGTATTGTGTTCCTGAACCAGAAGACTTGGAATTTTAATGGGCAAAGAGAAACAATCTTTTCAGCATTGGGCGTGGCAATGGCGGGGTGTCTTGATCGCAACACCAGCCATTGCTGCGCTTGTGATTCTCCTGCGTTTTTTTGGGCTACTACAAGGGTGGGAATGGGGGGTTTACGATCAATTTTTACGCTTGCGTCCCCAAGAAAAGCGAGACGATCGCATTGTTATTGTTGGTTTAACGGAAGAAGATTATCGCCAGCAAGAAAAGTTAGTCTTTCCCGATGCAATTTACGCGCAATTACTCGAAAAACTCAAGGCGCAAAAACCGAGGGCGATCGGCTTAGACATTTATCGCAGTCAGCCCGTTGAACCAGGTCATGATGAGTTAGTGCGGGTTTTTAATTCAACTCCCAATTTGATTGGCATCCAAAAAGTATCCGGGGATAATGAACGGGAAACTGTCGATCCCCCTCCAGAATTAAAGGCTAAAGGTCAAGTCGGAGCTAATGATAATATCCTTGATGCCGATAATAAAGTGCGTCGAGGTTTGCTCACAGTTGCCAATGCGGAAACCCCCGACCAAGCGATTCCTAGTTTTGCCATGTATCTTGCTGCGCTTTATTTAGAGCAAGAGGGGATTAAATTAGAAATTGCTGAAGGGACGGATAATTGGTGGAAATTTGGCGATACAGTTTTTCCCGACCTCGATGCTAATGAAGGGGGATACATTCGCACGGAAACTGGCGATTATCAAATTATCCTCAATTATCGCAGTTCTTCTCCCGCTTTTGAGCAAGTTTCTCTGACGGACGTTCTCGAAAATAAGATACCTTCAGACTGGGCTCGCGATCGCATTGTTCTGATTGGGGCAGTGGGAGAGAGTGCCAACGATGCCTTTTTTACTCCCTATAGTACGGGGTTGATCGGTCTACCCCAGGCGATGCCTGGGGTGGAAATTCACGGTCATCTCACCAGTCAAATTCTCAGTGCTGTCCTCGATAATCGCGCCCTAATGCGAACCTGGCCCGAACCCTTGGAATGGATCTGGATTTTCCTCTGGTCGGCGATCGGTGCTTCTATTTCCTGGGCGATGCGGCACGTGGGGGGAGATAATCACCTACAGGCAATGAAACGAGGGGTTTCGACGGCGATCGCCGTGGGAATATTAATGGGGGGTAGCTATTGGGCTTTAGTGGGGGGATGGTGGATTCCTGTGGTTCCTCCCCTCTTAGCTTTGGTATCATCGACGGTGGTTATTATTGCTTATATTGCGCGATCGGCGGGAGATATTCGCAAAACCTTCGGACGCTACCTCACCGATGAAGTTGTAGCCAATCTCCTCGAAAATCCTGAAGGATTGAAGATGGGAGGAGAACGCCGCAAAATTACCATTTTAACCTCGGATTTGCGCGGATTTACGGCACTTTCTGAACGGTTGCCTCCGGAACGAGTGGTTAAGATTCTTAACTTATATTTAGGCTATATGGCCGATGTCATCACCCACTATCAAGGAACGATTGATGAGTTTATGGGAGACGGTATTCTCGTTCTTTTTGGTGCGCCCACAGTACGAGACGACGATTCGCGTCGCGCGATCGCCTGTGCGATCGCCATGCAGCAAGCAATGATAGAGGTGAATACTCAAATCAGGGCATGGGAATTACCCGACCTTGAAATGGGCATTGGGATCAATACAGGAGAAGTGGTTGTCGGCAATATTGGCTCAGAAAAACGCACTAAATACGGTATTGTCGGTTCTCAAGTCAATCTCACCTATCGCATTGAATCTTATACGACGGGAGGACAAATTCTTGTATCAGAAACGACTCTCAAAGAAGCTGGTGAGGAAATTCGTATTGATGGACAAAAAGAAGTTTCCCCCAAAGGAGTAACTAAACCCATTACCATCTACGAGATCGGGGGAATTGGTGGGGAATATCAACTATTCCTGACTCAAGAAGAGGAAATATTCTTCACTTTAACTCACCCTCTACTGTTGCAATATACGGTACTCGATGGCAAACATATTGGTGTAGAAGCGATACAAGGAAAATTGATTCGTCTCTCGAATAAAGGGGGGGAAATTGCAATGGTAGATAATGGTGAAGTTGAAAAACCGACAGGATTACAAAATATAAAATTAAATTTTCTCAATATTGAGCCGACCAATACCGATAAAATTACAATAAGCGAGGATGTTTATGCAAAAGTCATGGAAAAGGAAGGTAAAGAGGAAAATTTTTATGTTAAATTTACAGCAAAACCCCCTAAAATAAATCAAAAGTTACAAGAAATCTATCAGGGCTTAGAGGAACAAATTTAGGCTTGTGCGGGATGAACTATCTTGATTTCCTTTCATCCTTGAAATGCAAACACTCACGAAAAGAGCGATGAAGTTGTTATTTTTGGGTTCGGGTTCGGCTTTCACAGTAGGAGCAAACAATTACCAGTCTAATATGCTCTTAATGGATGAGAGAGGTCGCAAACTTTTGATTGACTGCGGTTCTGATATTCGTTTTTCTCTTCACGATCGCGGCTACTCTTACCAAGATATCACTGATATTTACATCAGTCATTTACACGCGGATCACGTTGGGGGTATGGAGTTTATCGGCTTAACAACATTTTTCGATCCTCGCTGTCCCAAGCCCAATCTATATTTGAGTAAGGATGTCGCAGCGAAATTATGGTATGGATGTTTAGCGGGAGGAATGCAGTCCATTGGCAATGAATTAGCGGATATCGATACTTTTTTTAATGTACATAAGGTGGGTCGCAACGAACATTTTATTTGGAATGATATACAAATTTTTTTAGTCCGGGTCGTTCATATTGATAATGGTTATTTTTTGATGCCCAGTTATGGCATCTTTTTTACTATTGGGGGACAAAAAGTTTTTATCACCACAGATGCCCAGATTTCTCTCGATACCACTCAAGAATATTACGAAAATGCAGATATCATTTTTCACGATTGCGAAACGTCACGATTTCCCAGTTCAGTACACGCTCACTACAAAGAATTAGTCGATTTACCGGAACGATGGAAGAATAAAATGTGGTTGTATGGTTATCAACCCGGTCATCTCCCCGATGCCAAATCTGCTGGGTTTCTGGGTTTTGTCCAGCGAGGACAAATTTTTGAATTTTATAATCGCGTTCCCAACCCAGCAATTAGTACGGCGATCGACCGATAAGACAAGTTAAAATATATTTCTCGAAGGGTTGAGAAGGTTTTAGGGGTGCCTACCGATACGGCACAACTTTTCTTCATCGCAATATACCCGATCGCCCTGCTTCTGTATCGATATAAAAGGTAACTTGCAGGGAACCATATCTCAACCGTAATGCTTCTTCAATTTTACGCGCGATGCCTGTGGTTGCTTTTTCATAACGCGGTTCTACAATGAGGTGCATTTGAATATAAACAAATTGTCCTACAATTCCCCTCGTGCGAATTTTATAACAATGAGAAACGCCTCGCACACTTTTAGCGATCGCGGCGATCGCTTCTGAAGCAATTGCATTTTGTTCCAGCATTAAGGGCAAATTCCACGCGATGGACTGCCAAAATTCATCTAAAACCAAAATATAAAGAATAATCGCTAAAACAAGGTCAATTAAAGGTTCTCCCCACCAAACCCCCCAGAGTCCAGCGAAGACTAATAAAGTTAAACCTGCTTCTTTAAATAACTGATTGGCATTAAAGGCAAGAATGGCGTGATCTAAACGCTTGGCTTGATATAAAGAAAAAGAGGCTATTCCTAAAATCGGCAAAGATACAAATCCGAGAAATTGTAGAATTGGAATTTTAATCTCTAAAGGAAAAGGCAAGATTTCTCGTTTTAAAGCGGCTTGAAATTGAGGAATTAATGTTTCAAAGAAAAAGAAAGAAGCGATCGCCAAACTTGCCACTAAAGCAAAGGTCAATACAACTTCTTTTTTGCCATGACCATAAATTTCTCGTCCATCTGGGCGATCGGAACCAATAACGGCTAAAAACCCCAAAAGGGCATTAAAACAAATAATCAGAGTATGTAAACATTGCACTAATAGTCCCAGCGATCGCGCTTCCCAACCTACAGAAACTTTAACCCAGAATACCAACCCCATTAACCAGAGGGTCGCTAATAACACCAAGCGACTGACAAAATAAGCATTTTTCTCTTCGTTCATCCCGTTCGCGATCGCCTTTAACTATCTTTAATTTACACCGATAATAAATTGTGAACCTTAGTAAAGAAGACTATAATTCTACCATCAAACTATAACGGTAGATATTGAACTTGGTTCGCTAAATCTTCTGTCTCGCCAACTTTAGCAATAATTTCTAAATCTCGCACGCAATCTCCAACGGTTACATATTGTTGATGTGCGTAGATAACCCCACTAAAATTAATACCTTCTTTTTGGCGATCGCTGGCTATAGCTAAAAAATCATCGTCTTGGGTAAAGAGAACTCGATTGAGTTCGGTGGCGCGATCGAGTAAAATTGGGTCTGGTGTTCCCATGCGATTATCTTCTTGTACGGTAAGAACGTCTATCCCACGCAATCTTAAACTATTGGTAATTGCTCGGCGCACGTGTTCATCCATATAAAGTGCTATTGTCACTGAATTAACTCTCGATCGCGAAGTTTTTTAACCAAATTTGTTTCCCCTGCTTGTTGACGCAATCGTTCGACTTTTTCAAATCGTTGCTGCATATCGGTATCTAATTCTTCTTTATTGTCCCAATAATAAGCTAAGGCAGAATAAATCTGACTCATGCTTAAATAGGGATGTTGAAATTTAAGTTCTTCGGGACTCCAACCAAAAGTAAGATGACCGGAAATCAATTCAATCACTTTCATTGTTGTTTGGGCAATATAGGGAACTTTGTTTTCGTCAATTTCGATGTATTTGTGTTGGGTTGTTGTTAATTTCATATTCCTGCACTTATAAACAAAGATCGCGCTGTTAAGGAAAATTCTGGGAATAATCCATCGGTAAGAATGCGATCGCCGCGATAGGTGACGGGTAAAGTATTAGGCGCAAAAACTGTAATACTTTGAGATTGAGGGTCTACCACCCAAACCCGCAAAACTCCGGCTGCTAAATAATCTGTTGCTTTTTCTGCCATTCTCCCAAAACTTTGACCCGGTGAAATAATTTCGATCGCCAGATCCGGAGGGATCGGACAAGGTTCATCTCCCAAGACTTGGGGGAGGCGATCGCGATGGACAAAAAGTAAGTCTGGAATAGGTACCCAGTCTCGTCCCTGTCGCTGTAATGTAACCGACCACTCGATTCCCACTTCTCCCCGCGATTCTCCCCAGTTTTCTAAATAATGCAATAAGGCACGTTGAGTTTTAGAGTGAAAGCGTTGGGGTGGCATTTTCGGAATTACTTCTCCGTCAATTAGTTCGTAAGACTCGTGACTTTCTGAACTCGCGAGAAAGTCTTGAAGAGAAATTATTTTAGGAGAAATTTGCACCATAACCCGACCAACAAGCACTAAATTCAGTATAAACAAAAAAAACTACGGGTTTTCTAATATGGGCATTCGTTTATTAGTCTTAGATGTTGATGGTACGATCGCGGGGACATCCAATCAAGTCTCCGAAGTGGTCAAAAGGGCGATCGCCGAAGTTCAAAACCGGGGCATTCAAGTGGCGATCGCGACGGGACGAATGTATCGATCGGCGTTACGCTTTCACCAGGCGATCGGCTCACAATTGCCTATTATTGCCTATAACGGAGCCTGGATTCAAAATCCCATCACCGGAGAAATTCTGCGTCATAGCCCCCTCTCTCTCCAATCTGCGAGGGAATTATTAGATTATTACGAACAACCCCAATGGCGCGATCGCGTTGATATTCATTGTTATTGGGACGATTGCCTCTACGTGCGAGAATCTACCCAATATACTCGCGAGTATATCGCTCGTTCGGGTATTCAGGCAAATGTTACACAAGATTTGCGAACTTTACTGATCGATCCTCCCACTAAAATTTTGGCTTTAAGTCCAGATGTGGATGCAATTCAAGAGATGATGGCGATACTCAAAGATCGTTATTCACCCTCAGAATTATATTTAACCAAATCTTCACCTTATTTTTTAGAAGCGACTTATCCCGGTGTGAATAAAGCCACCGCATTGCATTTTTTAACAACCGAAATTCTCGGTTATGCTGCTGAGAATGTGATGGCGATCGGCGATAATTATAACGATCTGGAAATGCTTGAATATGCTGGGTTAGGTATTGCAATGGGAGATGCACCCCCCGATGTACAAAAAATAGCTAAATGGGTTGCTCCTTCTGTTGATGAAGATGGTGTTGCAGAGGCGATCGCTAAATTTTTACTTTAGTTCTTTCTCAAGAAAAAAAGTAGTTCTAAAGTAATCTTACTGCGAATTTTCAATTGCTTGAATGTAAGCTAAACTCTGATGATAGCTAACTATATTTCCTTGAACAGAAAACAGTTCGGCAGCTTTTTGTAAATCGGCAATTGCCTGTTCCTTTTCTTCCATGCGAGCGTAAACAACACCGCGATCG
>NZ_JAYGHV010000005.1:0-45409 GCF_034932145.1 Spirulina sp. 06S082
CCGGGACATTGCAGATCGAAGGTCATGGAGATGTGAGAATTAAAGGACAAGAATAGAGGAGAAGGGAACAAACACAATAGAATTTAATATTTTAACAATTCTAACATTTTAAGAATGGGGATAATGGGGAATTATTAATTACTCATTGATAAGCGCGATCGCATAAATGCCGATCTTCTTCTTTTAACTCAGTATTTGTTCGCAAATAATCCCGTATCCAATTACAAGCATAAGTAAATTCATCTAACTTGAGGATGTTTTCTAAATCCCAAAGAATGGCAGTATTATCTCGGCTGGCGGTGGCTAATATCTTGCCATCGGGAGAAAAAGCCATCCCTGATATTGCCGCAGTGTGACCGGTGAGAGTGGTGATAATCTCTCCCTCTCGAGTCCACAATTTAGCAGTTTCGTCTAAACTGGCCGTCGCGATCGCCTCACTGTTGGGGGCAAAGGCAACCTCCATGACTGCCCCATGATGTCCGATGAGATGCGCCAATAACTTCCCCGACAGACTCCAGAGTTTGGCGGTATTATCTTCTCCTCCTGTCATCAGGGATTTGCCATCCGGGGCAAAGGCGATCGCATCAACTCCGAGTTCGTGGGCGATCCAAGAAGCCAACAATTCTCCCTTGAGATTCCAGAGTTTCACGCTTCCGTCCCAACTGGTGGTTGCCAAGGTCTGACCATCGGGAGCAAAGGCAAGGGCTAACACTGAAGCATCATGGGCATTCCAAGCAGCGAGTAAATTTCCCTTGAGATTCCAAAGTTTAACAATCTTATCAACGCTAGAAGTGGCTAAAATCTCGCCATTGGGGGAAAAATCAATTCCCCAAACCGCCGCATCATGTTCTAGGGTCAGGATATTTTTTTGTCCTTGCCACAGTTTAATCGTTTTATCGCTACTGGTGGTGCCGATGGTCTGACTGTCTGGGGAGAAAGTAACTCCGAGAATGGCTGCATTGTGTCCGACTAGGGTTTTCAGCAAGCGCCCCTTGCGATTCCACACTTTCGCTGTATTATCTGCACCTCCTGTCACCAGGGTTTTACCGTCGGGGGCAAAGGCAACTCTCCGCAACCCAGCTTTGTGTCCTGTCAAATCTGTGAAAAAATAGTTCTCTAAATTCCAGAGTTTGGCAGTATGGTCATCGCTAACCGTCACTAAAGTTTTTCCATCGGGAGTAAAAACAACACCCCAAACGGCAGCTTCATGTCCTGTTAACGTTGCTAATAATTGTCCCGATCGCGCCCAGAGTTTGATTGTACTATCTTCACTGACTGTAGCGATGGTTTGACCGTCTGGAGAAAAGGCTGCATCTAAAACTCGTGACTCGTGACCGATGAAGGTAGTGAGGAGATTGCCTTGCAAATCCCACAATTTGGCAGTTTTATCCTCACTGGTGGTGACTAAACTTTTCCCATCGGGGGAAAAAGCGACACCCCAAAGAGAAACATCGTGAGCGAGGAAAGAATTCAGAAGTTTTCCTTCTCGATTCCATAATTTGAGGGTTTTATCCGCACCAATCGTCGCTAAAATTTGACTATCTGGAGAAAAGGCTGCATCCCAAACAGCAGAGGTATGTTTGCTTAGGGTATGTATTAGTTGTCCTTCCCGCGTCCAGAGGTTCACGATGTTGTCTTCTCCCACTGTAGCGATCGCTTCTCCGTCGGGGGAAAAGACCACACCTAAAACCGCAGCCCGATGCCCTTTTAAGGTACGCAGCAATTGTCCTTCCCGCGTCCAGAGTTTGGTGGTATTATCCTCGCTGGCTGTGGCGATCTCTTTGCCGTCGGGGGAAAAAGCAATCCCTAAAACTGGGGCAGTATGACCCTTCAAAGTGGTTAATAATTTTCCCTCTTTACTCCACAATTTAGCGGTAGTATCTTTGCTGGCAGTGGCGATCGCTTCCCCGTCGGGGGAGTAGTCCACTCCCCAAATTCCTGCCTTGTGATCCGAGAGGCGATTGTATTCTTTGGTTTGATAAATAGCCTGGCGCAGGGCATTTTTAACTTGTTTCTCGATGGGAAAATCCTTACCCCTGATGAACTGCAATCTTTGTTTAGCTTTGGTGGCTTCGATGAGGGCATCAAATTTTCTCTGGGTCGCAACTAGGGCTTTTGAGGAGGAAACCAGTGCTTGCACTTCACTGATTCTCGCTTGATCTTCGCTCTCGATCGCCTTGCGATATTGCCAAAAGGCGATAATTCCTAAGATTGAAGCAATGAGGAAGGCAATACTTGTCACTCCCAGCAACAATCTTTGCATTTTAGCGGTTTTGCGATCGCGGACTAATTGCGCCTCAATAATTTGAACCCGTTCGGCTTCTAAACGTATTTTCATTTCTTGTTGGTTGAGTTCCTGACTCGCCTTCAAGAATTGATAATCTAAATCGCTCAAACTTTTTCCTTGGGACCAGTCCAAGGCATTTTGCAAAGCGATTCCTCGTAATAGTCTCGATTCATCGCTTTGTTGGGAAGCGATCCAAGCCTTAAAAACTTCGGAATAGGGACGCAACTTTTCTAGTTGCTTTTCAACCCATTCTAAATTAAATACTTCTTGATAAATGCGATTTTTGACGGTTAATATTCCTTCTGATTTGACCACTAAGCCAGATAAAATTAAATCAATTTGTTCCGGACTATCATCGGTTTCAACTTTGCCCTTTTCCAAAACTTGTTGATAAATACCCAGTAAGCGAGAACTCTTGTTTTCATTCCTTTGGATGCGATCGCGGATTGTCCGTAAATGTTCGGGTTCGTCCTGGGATTCCCATTTATGAATAATGCGCGATTTAATCAGACTCTCAATCCAAAAGGCTTCTACTCCTGGGGGCATGATTAAGTCCCGTCCGTTTTCATCGCGACTGGATTCGATCGCAATCTTGCATATTTTTTGCGTTAAAAAAGGTTGCCCAGAAGTCCATTGCAAAATCTCTGCTAATATTTTTGTCTTGTTACAATTGGCAATTGTTAATCCTGCTGCAAGGGAGCCAATTTCATTCAGTTTAAAACCTTGTAATTCTATCGCTGTTCCAATATTAAAGGGCGTTCTTTTTTTATCTGCGATTAAATCTGAGGGTGTTGCTACACCAAACAGAACAAAACTAATGCGTTTATAGCGAGGATCTTGCGCTCTTTGGTTATAGCAAAAGCGAATCATCGCGAAAAAGTCATCAATGGGAAACTTAAGGCTGAGAATACTATCAATTTCATCCACAAAAATAAAGATTTTTTCTTCAGAAAACTCTTGGAGTAGCACTTCAGAAATAAATTGACTTAATTTTTGCAGTACAGAAATACCTTCTCGTTCTGCCCACCAAGTTTTTAAGTTAACTTTTCTTAAGAGTTTAAATCCTCGCCATAGTTCTACAGCTACGCCTTTATACCATTGAGCGGGGGTAATATTTTCACTACCAATATTGGTCATATCAATACTAGCACACTTAAATCCGTCTCGTTCGAGTCGATAGCGAGTACGCACTAATAAAGAGGATTTGCCAACTTGTCTCGAGTTAAGGACATAGCAAAATTCGCCTTGTTTGAGTGCTTCATATAATTCTGTATCGGCTTGTCGCTCAACATAACTAGGTGCATTATCAGCGAGGCTTCCTCCCACTTGATAGTGATGGTTGCTCATGCAATTCTCCTACAAAAAAGATTAGAAATGTTATGGCAGATATTTGCCCTGTATTAAATTGCCATTTTGAGGTAGACATTTTCAGGGACAAGCGATCGCGGTCTAGAGTAAGCAGAAGGCACACAAATACGCAAAAAAACAGGTCTATTGGTCAAGAGCAGAGGGGAGAAGCAGTTTCGATTACAAAGTTTAGGCGATCGCCAGCCCGAAAGTACCAAAAGTTTAACACTTGTCAAAGCCTTGGCAATCTCTAAATGGGATTATGCCCTTTAAGATTGCGAATTAAAAGGAGAAAGCGATCGCCCTAACGCGATTTTAACAAACTCGCTTATTTTATCTGGCTTTGGAATGATTCTACAAGTCTAACAAGTTTATTTGACTAAAAGAGAGCATTATGGGGATGCGATCGCCTGCAAATTCTCCTGTACGGCTTGCTGCATCTGTCGCGTGATGGTTTCGATCGTCTCGGTGCGATTTTGTTTGTAAGCGTGTAAATAATCTTTAAGATTGACGGGAACGCCAATTTTCAGGAAGGCGTGGCGATAGCCTTTGGGTTGGGGGCGATCGATGCTGAAAACTTCTCGTTCTAATCGAATTAAAGTATCTAAAAAGCGTTCGGGGGTAGGGGCTGCAGCCACGTAACCATCATAAATAGCATCGAAGTTGAGCAAGCGTACTGTAGCTTTATAGAGAGTTTCTGAAACGGGGGAAGGTTCATCGTCAGTATCGAGAAGCGCTTGAATTTTATAGACTCGTTCTCGCATGGGAAGATGAGAAGCAGAGGTAATGTCTAGCTTTTTTTCACAGTTGGTTAAAAGACGAATTTTGATGTTCTCGATACGTTGGTTGAGGAGTAATGGGTGAGTTTTAGGAGGGGCGATCGCGTATTCTTTTTCGATATTAGTGACGACTCTTTCTCCAATTGCCCGCAAGCGCGGATAGAATGCTTCTGTTTGGGGGACAATGCCTAAATGAGTTTCTAACTGCTGGAGACTGTCCGCGATCGCCTTCTCCATCGATCCGCGATAGCGATATTTGAGACTAACGGGAACGAGAAAAAAGTTAGGAACTTCTGAGGTTTCTTTCGCTAATTTATGGAGAACTTGTAAGGGCATTTGCACCGCCCCCGAGCGAAAAGGCATTACGGTATCATTTTGATAAGAACAGCCCCCCTCGGCAAAAATAACGAGTTTTGTCACATTTTGGCGCAATAGGTTGAGGGTGTAGGCAATACTGGCGCGATCGCCGACTCCTCGCTTGATGGAATAGCTGCCGATACGCTGTAGAAATTTCCCTTGCCAACCGTTAAAATTATCCTGGGCGACAAGGTAGTGAAACAACTGTCCGAGGCGCGTTGAAAGGAGAAAGAGGACAATGCCATCGTCCAATGAGGGATGATTGGGCATTAGGATAGCGCGATCGCCTTCTATGGCTTTTAATTTATCCAGATCGCGATCGGAAACCTGCAAATCCACGTGATAGGCTGTATGGGCGATTCCGTAGGAAAGACTTTGGATAAGGCGAACAAAAAGCGGCGTTAATTTGGCCGGATAAAACTCAGCAGTTTTCACAACAAGAATTAATGCGAATGCAACAATGAAGTTAATATTTTTGAGCTTAAAGGAATAACGAACAAATTTCCTCATCAACTATGACACTTTTTCAGAAAAATAAGATGGAGAGCAACAAGCCAAAAAATGACAACATTACGCCTTTTGATGGCAATATGATGCAACGCTGTTTGCAGCTTGCTCGCCAGGCTGAAGGATATACTGCTCCTAATCCTCTTGTGGGTTGTGTTATCCTGCGCGAGGGTAACATTGTGGGGGAAGGATATCACCCAGAAGCAGGACAACCTCACGCGGAAGTTTTTGCTTTGCGCCAAGCGGGAAATTTGGCAGAGGGTGCCACCCTTTACGTGAATTTGGAACCGTGCAACCATTATGGGCGCACTCCTCCTTGTAGTGAAGCCATTATTGCGGCTAAAATCACTAAAGTATTTGTGGGAATGGTGGATCCCGATCGCCGAGTTGCAGGAGGAGGGATCGATCGCCTGCGACAAGGGGGAATTGAGGTTATTGTCGGGGTGGAGGAGGCAAAATGCCGCCAGTTGAATGAGGCTTTTATCCATCGTAGCCTTTACCAGCGCCCTTGGGGAGTTTTGAAATATGCCATGACCCTTGATGGGAAAATTGCAGCCACTAGCGGGCATAGTGCTTGGGTGACGGGTCCGCGATCGCGCCACCGGGTCCACCAAGAAAGGGCGATCGCCGATGCGGTTATCGTGGGGGGCAATACCGTGCGACGGGACAATCCTCACTTAACAACTCATGGCGTTTCTCCTCGTAACCCTTTGCGAGTAGTGATGAGTCGCACTCTCGATTTGCCCTTAGAGGCGAATCTCTGGCAAGTTCGAGAAAATCCTACTTTAGTGTTAACTCAAACAGGAGCTAATTCACAACAGCGAGAATATTTGCAAAACAAGGGTGTTGAAGTGGTGGAATTTCCCGAATTGACTCCCGATACAGCCATGCAGCACCTAGGCGATCGCGGTTTCTCTCGCATTTTATGGGAGTGTGGGGGGGTTTTGGCGGCTCAGGCGATCGCGCAAGGTGCGGTACAAAAAATCATGGCTTTTGTCTCTCCTAAAATTATTGGTGGGAGTGCGGCTCCTTCTCCTGTGGGAGATTTGGGATTCACTAAAATGACGGATGCTTTGTTGTTAGAGCAAATAAAAATAACGCAAATCGATGCCGATCTTCTAATTGAAGGATATCTACAACAGAGAAAAGTTTAAGGCTTTTAGAATAACCTGCAATTGTTTTTCTTGCTTTTAAGAATATAATTGGGATTATTGACTCATAGTCGCATATACGTTAATTTGAATAAAGATTGAACTCATCAAATATTTTATGTCGAAGCTGCCTAGAAAATTAACTCATTCTCCTTTTCGTTATCCTGGTGGGAAGTTTTATGCTCGTAAACTTATCTTGAATTGTATTCCTCAACATGACAAATATTGTGAACCTTTTGCAGGTGGTGCATCAATATTTTTCGCTAAACCAAATGTTTGTGAAGTTATTCTCAATGACAAAGATGCAGACCTAATAAATTGCTATATTCAAATCAGGGATAATGTAGAAGCAATAATCGGTTTTCTTCAGGGAATTCCTGCAAGTAAAAATAATCATACATTTTACAAGAATAGTTTTAAACCCAAAAATAATTTGGAACGTGCTGCTCGTTGGTTTTACCTCAACCGTACATCATATTCAGGAATTATGAATCAGCGAAATTGTTATTGGGGATACGGTGATAAATATTCTATGCGTCCTGAAAATTGGCCTCATCATTTAAGAACGACTTCAGAGCGCCTTCAACATATTAATTTGTATTGTATGGATTTTGAAGATTTAATTAATTTATTACCGAATGACTATTTTCTCTTTATCGATCCGCCTTATTTTAATGCTGACCAAGATAAATTTTATACTTGTAGCTTTTCAATAGACGATCATTTTAGATTATGTAAAACTTTAAAAGATAATACTCATCGTCTTAGATTTCTGATAACTTATGATAATTCTGAAGAAATACGTTCTATGTATGATTGGTGTGTTTCTATGCAAGATAATGAATGGAATTATACAATTAGTCGCACTGACGACCAAAAAAACAAGAAACAAAGAAAAGATGGATATAAAAGTAGTAGATATAAAGGTCGCGAAGTTTTTATTACTAACTATAATCCTAATGACATTTTAAGTGTTCGTCCTTTGAACTTTGCGGATTCAAACAATTCTCAAAAATCTCAACAAACTGAAACCGATGCAGAGTTTATTCAACTTTCTCTCTTTTAGTGCAAAAGAGTTTCTATATTTTCTATAGAAACCCAAGGCTGGAAGGGAAGCCCAGTTTTTTTATCAAGATAAATGCACGGATAATTAGGAATAAAATTGCAATATTCCCTGTTCAACTTTTTCAATTCATCAGAACAAGTCTTTCTGGTACAAATTATTCTATTTTCTCTGTTTTCTGCATTGGCTATTAAATCTTTGCTTTTGGCTGCATACATCTTATAAAATGCGTTTTCTTGGTTCTGAATTCCCATTTTCTCTAAAAGTGGAAGTGCTTCTTCTGATGGAGACCAATAAAATAGTTTTTCAGTATCAGTTTCATAAAAAGCATTCGCTATAGAAGTAACAACTATATCAAAATCACTATCTACATATTGATCGTTATGAATTTGTAGCAATGTTTCGGGGACATTAAGAATTTTTGCTCTTTGTTGTGCAGCTTTCTGTCCAAGAGTTCTCGATCTCATACATTTTACCCGTAATTTGGGTTCACCTTTTTCTAATCGAAAACTGCCTTTTGCTGCAAGTTTACATTCTACAGAATATTGCTTTTGGTTCGATTTGTTTACGATAGAGATATCCATATCATGCAGTCCTGCTTGAGCATTTATTCTAGGATTTTTTACCTCATATTTGCTGGATAATATTTCTTGAATAACATCTCTTGCAGTCATTTCAAATGATTTTCCACGAATCATTGGAATAACCTTTGGATCATTAATAATATCTGCTAAATACTTAATGTTTAAATTATATTTTTTGCACAACTTCTGCAATTTTTCTTGCCAATCTTGTTGGTTATTCATTCGTTTTTAGCTTTTTCTAAATCATCAATTTTTTGAAAGAACTCTGTTAAACTTATATCTAAAGCTATGCAGAGCAAGTTAAGCAATTTTAATGACGGGTTTCTTTTTCCTCGCTCTAAAAAGCTAATATAAGTTCGATCGACATCAATCAACTCAGCAAGTTGCTCTTGAGATAAACCGCGAGCAACTCTTTGACTTTGTAAACATTTGCCGAATTGAATCAAGATGCGTTCTTCCATGTTCAACGTATATAATCGAATTTGTGACCATGAGTCTACAGACTGACAGTCACATTGATTCAAATGCAGTTATCGAGATATGAAAAGTATTTTTCCCGAATTGAGTGAAGATGAATAATATATTTTTTGCGATCGCCTTCCTAAGTTTGAGTTTTAACTGGCAAAGATTTCCCCTTTACCTTGCGTTGAGTAAATTCATTTTTCAAACTATCCACTTGCGATGCAACCAAAGGATCGGGATCGTCCTGTAAAACGGGAAGTAATTCATAACAAGTTTTTGGACTGGCAACCTTTAAATAAGTCAAAACCGCCTCTCTCACAAAACTACTAGGATGGCGCAACCCTACTAAAGCCGCCTCTCGCGTTACACCCCAACGCTGTTCCCTCGCTAAATGGAAACAACAGGCCAAGGTCCAATCCGAGAGAAAATGACGCAGATCGAGAAGGCGACGCAAGCGATCGCTTGGGGTCATTACTTCATAAGGGACCATCTCTTCCATATCTGACAGACGATCCGCCGTGGGACGATTTTCCAACACCCGCAGGAGGATTTGTTTTTGGGGTAAATCTACCGTATTATCGAGAATCTCCAACCCTAACGCTACGCTCACCTCTGAATCCGAATCCAAATTCAAAATTGCGGCTTGCATCGAACTAAAAGGATAGAGTAACTTCATAATCAAGAAACAGCGATCGGTAATATCCGACTGTAGCCCCACGATCGCACTCCGCAATAAATCTGCCTCTCGTCCCGATACCACCTCGGCAGGTAAATCCATCTCGGCAGCGAACATTTGTCCTAATAGTAATAATTCTTGTTGAATTAACTCTTCTACCCCCGATCGCCCTAACTGATCCAGCACCATTTCAATACCGCGATCGCCAGGAATTTTCAAAATAATCCGCAACAAATTGCGCCGACTGGTTCCCCAACTGGTTAACAATTGTTGTACGAGGGTTTTTAGGGCGATTTCGCTGCCAATTTCTGACATGGCACTCCAAGCCTGAAGGCGAATATAATCCGCTTTACGGACATCTTCTGCCAAGATCGTTAACATGGGTAGAGCTTCATCCCCCAATGCAATCAAGGATTGTTTTGCGGCATCTCTTGTAGAGCGGTAATATAAACCCTTTAACAAGGAAGGATAATAGTCTTCTAGGCGTTTCTTGGCGATCGTTGCTAATAAGGTACAGCGTACCCGTGCCGAGTCGTCTTGTAATAATTGCGGTAGATAAGACTGGGTTAAATTGGCATCGCGATCGGTGACTTGTAACGCTTGTACGCCAATAATTCGTTCTCTTTCTCGTTCTGAAGTGAGCATTTTTTCCAAAGTGGCGATCGCGCTTTGGCGATCTTCATCGGAACCCCGACTTAAAATCAATCCCGTTGCTGTCCCCCGTACCATCGGATCGACCCGTTGATTCAAATAAGGTTTAAGGGTATGAGTATCTAATTGAGGCTGAGAGAGCCAAATATAGCGCAATGATAGCGCCAATACTTCCAACTCCGGACGAGTTTGAATCAAGCGCTGCACGTCCTTTAAATAGGTTGCTTGGGGATATTCCAGCATCGCCTCCATACACTGACGCTGTAATGCAGGAGAGAGTTTAGCAAGACGCGGTGCCAGAATTTCTCCAGCATTAGGTAAATCTATGCGTTCGAGGAGTTGAATGCACGATCGCTTATCGCTATCCGTCGTTTTTCCATCTAAAGACTCAACAATAGCGCGTTTAAAGGCTTTGAGATCGACACTGCCAAAACCCAAGCGCCCTTGTTCCGCCGACTGTACCAGTAAAGTAATGTAACTTTGTCGTAACAGTAGCGCACTTAAAGCCCAGACTACGGAAAATAACACGATCGCGACAACAAAGACCCCGCCCTGGACCTGTCGCGCCATTTCCTCATCCCAATCTCCCAATAAATGTCCGAGAAGCCAAACAATAGAAATAATACCCAGTCCCGTCAGTCCCGTGGTTAGAGGTTCGGCGATCCCTTGGACTTGGGTTTGAATAGAACCGCGAATTTCCGCCGGGAGGGGTTGAAAAAGAAAGGGTTCGATGCCCGCAATGAGGGTATAGCGCAATAGTTCATCGAAGAACCGAATAATAATAATACCAAAAAAGAGAATTTGAGCGCTATTAATATTTAAACCGCCAACATTTGTAATATTAAAAAGAATCGTACAAAAGCCCAAAACCGAGAGGGAAACGGGCAAAAACATAGCCGCCACAAAGACTCCTAAACGTTCCACCGCACGGCTAGAAACAAACCATTGGGTCGCCAGTTCGCAGATGCCCAAAATCCCCGAAAATAACCCTAAAAATCCGGCGATCGCCTCTGTATCGGGATAAACTCGTTCCAGTTCTCCGAGATATTGGAATTCCACCAAAAGAAAGAGCAATTCTCCCAAAATGAAGAAAGCAAAAAGGGGGATAATATAACGGCGAATCGTGCCGCTCATGCGCTTGGAGGTATAGGTGGATTCTAACTCATCCAGTTCTCGCACAGGGGTATCGGGAAAGGCTTGCTTGTAGCGATTGGCAAGATAAAGAAAGGTAAAACCCCCTAATAAGAGTACGAGGGAAGCTAGGATAATAACATTTTTTAAACCGATCAGGAAAAGTAAAACAGGTAAAGAGAAACCCGACACTACATCCCCAATTAAAAGACCACTGGAAATAATGGGATAGGTGCGTTTAATTTCCCGAATATTAAAAAGTTGGTTGGCGGCAACTTGGGAGTTAAGATCGTTAAGAATTTCTTCGGCATCCAGCCACAATCGGAGAATAAAAACCGTGGCGAGGACGATAAAACCGTCAGCAGCGCCTATTTCTAAGCCGATACGGAAGAAAACCAGAGGAATCGCCATTAAGAGGGCGACCACCAGAAAGACGCGCTTGAGAGGGAAATTATTTTGCAGCCAAGAGTAAAGGATTCCTAAACCCGACCCCATCAGGGCGCTGGCGATGTAAATAATCGGTAAACCTTCCGCCCCAAAGTGTTCCAAGAATAGGGCGATCGTGCTTTGTTCCAGCCACAATAACCCTATGGAAGTGATGGTATAGGCAATCAGCATCACTAGGGTTCTCTCGCCTTCCTCTGGGCGAAGATTGACCACATTGAGCAGTTTTTTTGTCCAGTCGTCCCGCTCTTTATTGCTCTTTAACTGTTTCATGGTCGAGGGTTAGAGTTCAGAGTGTAGGGGGTTTAGGTTTAGGGGCGATCGCCAATCCCCCATTCCCAATTCCCCATCCTCATTATTTATTTCTTGGGAGAAATGAACATTATCATATTACGCCCTTCTTGTTTGGGGGCTTGTTGCAGTTCTCCAAAGTCTTTAAGGTCCTCGGCCATACGATTGAGTAATTCTTTCGCTAAATTTGAGTGTTGGATTTCTCGCCCTTTAAAGGTAATGGTAGCTTTGACCTTATCCCCTGACTTGAGGAAGCGTTGGGCATTGTTGACGCGCACTTGATAATCGTGTTCTTCGATTTTGTAGCGCATCTTCACTTCTTTTACATCAGCCGTGTGTTGTTTTTTACGAGCTTCTTTGGCTCTTTTTTCTTGCTCGAACTTGTATTTGCCATAATCCATGATCCGACAGACAGGGGGATCGGATTTGTCGCTAACGAGAACGAGGTCGAGTTCTTTTTCTTCAGCAAGTCGCCGACCTTCTTCCGAGGTGACAATCCCAAGCTGGCCGCCGTCGGTATCGATCAGACGAATGTTGGGGTAGCGAATTCTTTCGTTGATTTGAGGTAGATCTCGGCGTTGTCTTTTATCTTTCACAGGCGTATGCGTACTGGTTTGTAATCGTTGATAAGGGGTTTTGCAAAATGGGTGATTAGTTCATTGACCATTTCATTTTAGCGATCCTCTTCGCGTTTTGCGCCAGTTTGTTTACTTAACTTTCTATTTGGCGAGGTGGTGAGTATTAAGGCTCAAGTTTTGGCGATCGCGTTCCTTTGCCGTTTACAATCAATCAAGGTGAATTTTTATGAATTTGGCTTGTGATTTCTACGATACAATGGCATGAACGCATTGGTTTACAACGGGATTGGGTTTGGCGCGGTTGGCAGGTGCGTTATAGTTTCCGCAGAGCCTCGACGGGGAAAACGCCTATTCTCTTTATTCATGGATTTGGTGCGGCGATCGAGCATTGGCGCAAAAATATACCTGTGTTGGGGGAAGATCGGACGGTCTATGCGCTGGATTTATTGGGGTTTGGGGGATCGAGAAAGGCGATCGCCCCCTATGGGGCGGAACTTTGGGTGGCACAGGTTTACGATT
Source organism: Spirulina sp. 06S082 (assembly GCF_034932145.1). NCBI lineage: Bacteria > Bacillati > Cyanobacteriota > Cyanophyceae > Spirulinales > Spirulinaceae > Spirulina > Spirulina sp. 06S082. Next base: position 12,828 of record NZ_JAYGHV010000005.1, read on the forward strand.
TTTGGCGCGCGTTTATCGGCGAACCTGTGGTATTGGTGGGGAATTCTCTAGGGTCTTTAGTGAGTTTCATGGCGGCGGCGAAGTATCCGGAGATGGTGAAGGGGTTGGCAATGTTGAATTTACCGGATGTGACGCTAAGGGAAAAGAGCGTTCCAAAGCCATTTCGTTCTTTAGTGTTTGCGATCGAGGCATTTTTTAGCGGTCCGCTTTTTCTCAAGCCACTTTTTTACTTTGTGCGCCGTCCTTCTCTGATTCGCACTTGGGTGAAGTTTGCTTACGAGCAGAAAGAAGCGGTGGATGATGAATTGGTAAATATTTTAGCATTACCGCCGACGGATGGCGGGGCGGTGGATGCGTTTTGTGCGCTATCTTCTTCTGTGCGTCAGTCGGGTTTCTCGCGATCGGTTCGTGAATTATTACCAGAGTTAACGATTCCGATCTTATTACTTTGGGGTCGTCAGGATCGGATGGTTCCGTTTAGTTTATCAAAGAATTTTTTAGGATTAAATCCGAATTTAGAGTTTGTTCCTTTGGATAATACGGGTCACTGTCCTCACGATGAAGATCCAGAGACATTTCATCGAGTTATTTTGCCCTGGTTGGCTGCTAAATGCGATCGCACAACAATTCTATTTATCTAACAAGCGTTTGATTTTTTTGTAAACTTCATCATCATTCCGCTTACCGACCAACAAAATTTCTACTAAGTCCTCCTCGGGTAAAAATCGGTAAATAATACGATATTCACCACTATCGACGCGATATATTTCAGAGTATCCTTTTAACTGTTTGCTATCTGTTGGTAATGGTTCGATATTCAACGCTAAAACTTTCTTCGCAAGTTGTGCTGCTATTTTGGGCTGTAGTCCTTTGAGAAAATCTAAAACTGATTTTAAACCATCAAGTTTAGCCATTTGCTAACTCCTGAAGCGATTTTTTGAATTTATCTTCTCCGATAAATTTTGATTCTTTTAAAGCATCAATTGCTTGTTTTCCCCAAACTAAATCTTCTAATTCCCCGATGCGGTTTATTAATTCTTGGTATGCTTGAAAAGACATGATAACATGAGAGGGATAAGATTTTTCTGAGAGAGATATAGGCTCATCCTTGGCTTTATTAAATATTTCTTCTTGTCGAGATTTTGCTTCTTTTAATGTGTAGTTCTGCATTGTTTTTCTTTGAATCTTTTGGAGTGCGAGAGATATCAGAGTAAGGCTTATGATTTTGAACTGACAAGGCTTCACAAACAGTTTTGCGAGGTATTCCCTATTATACCTGAAAACTTAAAATTGCTCCCAGCAATATTTTGCTGTATCTTATGTCAATTAATTCAAAGCACTTAAAGACATCTCCATTAAAGTCTTCTGGGCGCTGCGATCGCTTTCGTTGGGCTGGGGTTTGCGCTGGAGATAATGTCCATCGGTTTGTAATTCCCAGGCTTGACGATTATCTGCTAACATAATCCCCAAAATTTCTTGCAGGTCTTTGCGGATGTCAGGATCGTCGATAGGGGCGATCGCCTCAACGCGGCGATCTAAATTGCGAGTCATCCAATCTGCACTACCAATATAAACTTCTTCGTTGCCCAGATTATGGAAGTAGTAAATACGGGAATGTTCTAACAATTGTCCAACAATACTTATTACCTTAATATTTTCGCTGACCCCTTCCACTCCTGGACGCAAACAACAAATTCCCCGGATAATCAGATCGATTTTGACTCCGGCTTGAGAGGCTTCATAAAGTTTAGCAATCATCCGCGCATCGACTAATGAATTCATTTTCGCAACAATGCGTCCGCTTCCTTCATTTTGGCAATTTTCTATTTCTCGTTCGATTAATTCTACCATGCGATCGCGTAAATTCACGGGAGAAATTAACAGTCTGCGATAAGAACGCTGTCGCGAATATCCGGTTAAAAAATTAAACAAATCTGTCAGATCTGACCCCAGTTCTTCCCGACTGCTGAATAGTCCCAGATCGGTATAAAAACGGGCAGTTTTCGGATTATAATTTCCCGTTCCGATATGAACGTAGCGGCGAATTTTTTCTCCTTCCTGACGGACTACCAATGTGACTTTGGTATGGGTTTTTAAACCTACTAATCCATAGACGACATGAACGCCAGCTTGTTCTAATTTTCGCGCCCACAGAATATTATTCTCTTCATCAAATCGCGCTTTTAACTCTACTAAAGCAACTACTTGTTTGCCATTTTCGGCGGCATCAATTAAAGCACTGATAATGGGAGAATCCCCCGAAGTGCGGTATAAAGTTAATTTAATCGCCAAGACTTTAGCATCGTGGGCAGCTTGGGTGATGAACTCCTGTACTGAAGCTGTGAAAGATTCGTAAGGATGATGAACTAATAAGTCTTTTTGAGATAATAAATCGAAGAAACTTTCCCCATCTTCTTGTTCTAATTTGCGACTGGCTTCTGCTGCATCTAGCATTCGCCGCAGTCTTGAGGGAATAACCGGAGTCCAGTCGGGTTCTTTTAAATGAGGCAAAGGCAGTTTCATAAAGAAAAAGAGGTCATTTAAACCCAATAATCCTGTGAATCCATAAACCTCATCCTCATCTAAGTTCAAGCCTCGCATGAGAGGATTGCGGACATTTTCCGGCATTGAGGCTTGAATTTCCAAACGAACTGCGGATTTGCCGATGCGTCGCTTGCGAACTTCCTGTTCGATCGCCAGCAGGAGATCGTCGGCTTCGTCTTCTTCTACGGATAAATCTGCATTGCGAGTGACGCGAAAGGGGTAACATTCTTGGACATTCATGCCTGGAAAAAGGGCATCGAGATTATGGGCGATCGCCTGTTCGATGGAAATTCCCGTCCAGACTGCGGGGACTTCTCCGGAATGTTGTAGATTTTTGGGAAAGGAAACAAATCGAGGGAGAGTAGAAGGGACTTTAATGCGGGCAAAAAGTTCTTCTTTGGTTTCGGGATTTTTCACCAACACTGCTAAATTCAGGCTGAGATTGGAGATATAGGGGAAAGGATGAGAGGGATCGACAGCGAGGGGAGTGAGAACGGGAAAAATATGTTCTTCAAAGAAACTGTGGAGATGCTTGCGCTGTTCTTGGTTGAGATCGACATAATTGAGAAGATATACTCCTTCTTGGGCAAGTTCGGGTCTTAAGACCTGCTCAAAAGTGCGATCCTGTTGCTGCATGAGGGGATGGAGGCGATCGCGGATTTCTTGTAATTGTTCTGAGGGGGTGCGACCATCAAAACTAAGTTTATTAACTTGTGCCTCTTCTTGTTTCTTTAATCCCGCTACCCGTACCATGAAAAATTCATCGAGATTAGAACAAAAAATAGCAAAAAATTTGAGGCGATCGAACAGTAGGGTGCGATCGTCTAAACCTTCGTGCAGAACGCGGTAATTGAATTCCAGCCAACTGAGTTCTCGGTTAAAGTAATATTTGGGATCTTTGAGATCGATTGTGGTAACGGTATCTTTAACGGGTTTAACAGTTTTAGGAGTTGGCATCGTTTTTAGAAGCAGGAATAGGGAATAGGTGCGATCGCAATTTCCCTATCCTATCGCGATCGCCGAACGGAAAAAACTATTGTGGAAAAAAGCCGATGTTTTCTGGAAACAGGATTGTTTATTCAAGGCGTGTTGTAGCGGAAATGTCCGACTCATCAAGGACTTCCTCGATCGCATTGCGAATCCAGTTGGGGTCGAATTCAGCCTGGGTGTGGGCGCGAACTTCGATTGTTACCATCATCTCATCGGCTTTATCCGAGAGAAGTTGCAGGACACTAAATAGTTCAAATAATTTCGCTTTATCCGTGATAGATGAAAGTTGATAATGTTTAGCAATTTGCTTACCCTCAACGATTTTGGTTAAAACCGATCGCTCAATTGTACTGGCCGAAGTCTTCTCGATTTTATATTGCTGACTCTCATCTGCGACGGAATTTGTCTTCCCTTCTGATTCTCCAGCGTGTCGCACTCGATCCAGATAATCCATATCTGCGCGATCGCTTTCTGTTACCGTCTCTGCTGTAGATGGCAGAGTAGTCTGAAAAGGTGCTAAAAGTTGTTCCACCAGGGAGGGCGTGAGTAAATAGCCGTCAGGATCGAATTCATCGGGAGGGATTTCCTGGTTGATGTAGACCTGTTTGGGGTTCTCTAGAGTAACTGTACCATCGCTGGCAATGACCAGGGTGGGAGTATAGCCCAATTGACCCGAGGCGATCGCCTTCAAGATTGCCTTTTTAATCGGTGCATCCGTCCAAAACTTGGTTGTGCTGGGATAGATAAACGCACCATTAATGACGGTTTTGGCTTGCAGATATTGGGCATCGGCTCGATCGAGTTGGTTGAGTCGGAGTAGACGATTGACGGTAACGCTATCAAAAACATGACCTTTGAGGGCTTCTGTAATGCGCTGTTGCCAGGATACTGAGGTGTTGAGTTGGGATTGCAGATCCAAGCATTCCATCCGTAGGGGGGGATTCTCCGCCGGGGCGGGCATGGGAATGAGAATATAGTCGTAAAGGCGGCGGATCGCGGCGGCGATTTTGGTTTGGGCTTCTTTCCGCTTGTCCTTCAGTTCTTCGAGATCGTCTGGGACAAATTTGTATTTTTTTCCTTGTTCGAGGAGACTGGCGATCGCCAACTCCGTGCGGGCTTCTTGGCGCAAGGTTTCCATCTGTTGAGCATTGGGGACGACAAAAGCTAAGGCGTTTTTGTATTCCCGTTTGTTGGTATCTAACCACAGCATCGCGGCATCGATCGCCATCTGTTGGTCTTTTTCTGCCCAAGCGGGATCGAGGTAAGCCACCGTAAATTCTGTCAGGCGATCGCCGATCCGACCTGCATCTTGCGGCCACAAGACCACACGCCCTTGTCCTGGCTTTTTCTGGATCCCTTGTTCCAACTGTTGACGAATTAAGTCTAGAACCTCACGGCGATCGACCCGACTTAGTTCATCGGCGATCAACTTATTCAGGTTGGGCTGAGTCTCGAAGCGATAACGGCGGCCTGCGTAGTGGAGGTACAGTAATTCATCCCGCAGATCGCTTAAAGTTGCCGTTAAGGTGGTGCGATCCAAACTAGGCGATAAACAAGCAGCCGCAACTTCCCCTTCCCTCACCCCACGATCTTCCCCCTGTTTTGCCCCGAAGGAGTAGAGCAAAATAGCCGTGGCCAAGCGCGAACCGACATTTAAACTGGCTAGATGGGGAGAATCCTTGGCTAAACGTTGGTTAACGCGCTTCACTTTGGCGGTACGACCCGTTAAATCTGCTGATAGTACGGCATCATAGGCGTTTTTGCGTTCTCCCACTTGAGCGTAGAAAATGCTTTTCACATCGGGGTCATCAATGGGAATATCCCCTGGGGTAATGAGCCAAGCATTATCTTGGCGTTCCCAGAGGATAGCGATCGCCCGCGCTAAAAATTGTAATGCCCCTCGAGTGCGTTGATAGCTGGGCAAACTTCCCCACCGAAGATACATCAAATCGAGGAGATCGGGATGGAAAGGGTAACTAAACTCAATTCGTTCTGCCAGAATTTGAGCCTGTTGGTCGATTTCTTTGCGATCGCGTTCCGTTTCGGCGTAGGTATTTTGGAATTTGCGAAACAGATCCCCCTGTTGTTGAGCCACTTCGCGAATAGTATCCGGATCTCCCACGGTTTCAAAGAGGCGACGCTGCACCACTTTCATAACTTCATCCCCCGATACCGGTTCTTTTTTGGCATCGAGACGACTGACCAATTTATCGAGGGTATCGAGTAAGCCTTCATAGGTGAGGGCTTCCTGGACACTCGATTGCAGGGAATAGACCATCACCGCATTGGGTAAGCCGCTTACGGCTTCGGTGAGTTTCTGCACAAACCCTAAAACTTGACGGCCTAGGGTTGATTCCCCCACCGGAACCCCCAGGGCATTATCGATATAGAGGAGAAATTCATCGAGGAGGAACAGGGTAGGGCGATCGCCAATCAACTGACGCAAAGTATCGCCACCAGGGGCAACTCGTTTTTCATCATTCTCCCGCACAATCTCGTAAGCGTCTCGCCCCCCCATCCGCCAGGCGAGAACCCCCCAGGGAGTGAGTAAGGTTTGTCCGTCAATGTTTGCGCCGGTGGTGACTTCCGTATCTTGACCGATGAATGCCCCCACTTGCACCTTCCCAGGCTGAGGAAGTTGAGCCAATTCGGGGATATCTCCCAATTGGTTGCGGTGTTCGATCAGGTGATAGAGGCCGATCAAGGAGTGGGTTTTGCCACCGCCAAAGGGGGTCCGCAGTTGTAGAACGCGATCGCCTCCCTGTCCGCACAATCCTTTCAGTACCGTTGTAAACAATTTTTTCAGTTCCGTGGTGAGGTAGGTGGCGGCGAAAAATTGCCTAGCATCACGGTAAACCAAGGGACAATGAGGGTCTTGGCTCACTACTTGCCCGAGTTTGGCACCAAACTGAGCATTTTCTAGGTTTCCGTTGCGAATATCGGCGTGGGGGGTGACAACTTGTGTCCAGGGTTTGATTTGATAGGCAGACATGGCTTTTATGGGGGGTTGGGTTGGCATGATGGGAGGTTGGACTAATGCCTCATCCCTAATTTTTTCAAGATTTGTAGGACGCGATAGAGGCCGTTCTGATGATTGCGGAGGGTGAACTCATCCGAGAGAGTATAGGTGAAGTGGGTAGCGGTGGGAATGAGTTTGATGAAGATAAAGTTTGCGCCGTTGGTGAGGACACCATAGGTCGGTTGTGTGGTGGCGTTGGGGGCTGCGAGGAGGTAGGACAGGAGTTGCGATCGCCCCACTTCTAAAGAAAATGCGGCTTGTTTTGATTCGATCGCTAACACCCAAAGGGATTCCCACAGGACTAACACATCTAGATTACCCGTAACCCTCAGTTCTCCGTCTTGTGCGGCGATCGCGGTAGAGGCTTCGGATTGAATGCGGAAGGGGGGCAGGAAAAACCCGGCCATATCCAGCAGGGGAGACAGTACCACCAGTTTAACGGTATTTTCGAGCAGGGGAGGATAGCGGAGCAAGTAGGTATAGCTGGCTTTGATGCGATCGCACCGCTCCTGCTCTGATACGGTTAATTCGGGGAGGTCGTTTTGCCATTCGGGAAAGGCGGCCAGATCGTCGGTGAATTGGAGTTGAAAGTGTTCTTCCAATTCGTAAAGGGGGATGGTGCGGGCGGTTAGGGTTGGCATGATGGGGGGTTGGGTTAATTTCTAATTCGTGCGGGGTCTTCAATGGTGCGTTTCCAACTGGCCAGCAGTTTATCGATCGCCTGTTGTTCTGGTGTCCGGTTTTTACTGCCATTTTCGGCGATCGCCATTTCTCCTTCCAGGGTTATTTCTGGGGTGAGGGCGCGTCCAGCAAGTGCCTGGGCGACAAGGCGCAGTTTTTCGAGGTCGGTATTAGCACTAAGCAAGAAGTTGTCGATCTCTTTGGGATCGTATTCAAGCAACCAGAGCAGACGGTGCAGCACGTCGATTAGGGTGGGGATATGGTTGGGGGTATTTTTTTGGTTAAAGGTTTGGCTGGGGCTAATATCGGGAACACCGAGGCTTTTATCTTGTCCTCGTTGTTGATAATTTTGCAGTTGAATTGTGTTTTTTGTTTTTTCGATGGAGGCATTTTTGCCCTGGGTTAATCCTTCGGGTCCATCGAGTTCGATGCCGACTCCACGGGCGAGGGTATTGGCTTCGTCGAATGGGACGATCGCCTCTCCATATTCGTAGCGGGCGAGGATGTAGTATTGGGTGGGTTTATCAACGCTGGAGATGCCGCGTTTATCGAAGCTCATGATTTCGCTGAGGATGGTTTCGAGGACTTCTTTCTGCACGTCGTCGAGGAAGGTGGTGGCATCGAGTTCGTCACCGTTGGGCAGTTCGACGCGATCGAATTGGGTATATGCTTGCAGTCCTGCGCCAATACAAGCGATGACTAAATCTGCACCGCTTACTCCTTCTTGCATCAGGTCTTTAACCCGTTTCTGCACAATTTCTTTTAGTTGGGGTTGCACTTCGGTGGTGTAGTCGCCGATGGCTTGGTTGGGGCGTTTGCGAGAAATCAGGAAGATGCTGGAGGCTAGGGCGGCAGAGTTTTGTCCGCGTAATCTTGCTCTCATTTCGGTATCTAGTGGCCAGGCTTCGGTAATCATAAATCCGGCACGGCGGAGGGAGTCAATCAGGGTTGACCAGCCGGAGGTAGTTTTATGGGCATAAACGACTGCCATAATGCCATCTGGTTTTAAGACACGATAGGCTTCTTTAAAGGCTTGGTGCATCATCTCTTCGTAGGCTTTAGATGCGGCTTTTTTATCCCCCCCGTGGCGTGTGGGTTCCATGATCGCTTCTTGCTTTTTTGGGGTAAGTTTGGCGGTGAAATGTTCGGGGTAAAGATGACCGACGGAACGCTTTAACCACACATAAAAGAAATCGGATAAATCGGCGTAGGGAACTGAATCGAAGTAGGGTGGATCGGTAATGACAGCATCAAGAAGTTCTGCATCTAACGGATTCGCCATTGCTGAAGTTCGATAGACTTGAGCAGGACAGCCATTATCACTTTCTCGTTCAAGAAATGAATTGATCCAACCTAGTGCATTATTTACATTTCCTGAAGCGTTGCCCAAAGGATTATTTTCGGCAAAATCCCAAACCATTGGTAATGCTTGACGTGAAAATGTATTAGAAGACATATCTCGCAAATTATCCCATCTGCAAATCGTACTTCCTCGATCTGTTAATCTATTACACAAAATCCCCAAATAAGTAGAAATTGCTTTGGCAAAATCTTCCTCATAGTCTTGCTGCACCAGTTCATCATGTGCCAATCGTACCCACTTCACAAACGTCATTAACGCCAACAACTGACGCGGCGTGAATAACTTTTCAAAAGTATTTAATCCATAGAGGGGCGCATTAAAAACACCCGACCATTCTTTAACAGGCTCATCTGGAGTTGTTAAACCTGTTTCCTGACACAACTTTTCTAACCGTCCTAAAATCGCCTTGTCATCCGGAATATATTTCTGATAATCCGTCGCGGAAAGATAGGTTTTCCCCTTCTTCCCCGGAGTTGTGCAAACGATCGCCATCATTTGCTGACCAATACGACCCGCTTTCCCTTCATCTTGAATATAGGGCTTACTTTTGATCGTCGTCCCACAATGATGACAAGTCGAACTTCCCCGCGAACTCCCCAAAGCCGGATTGAACCCCAAATCCTTCGCAGTCGTCGCCTCCACCACCTTAAACTCAACCCGCTTCGTCTCGTGATTCGGAATCACCCGTAACGCCACATATTTCTTACTCTTTTTACAGAGCCAAGTTTGCCGCAACAACGGCACATCCGCCCCACAACTGGGGTTAGGACACTGCACCGTCCGCGTCCAGAGATAAGCAACCGGGGTAAGAGTCTCCTGAAAAGCCAAACCCAACTGCTGCGGCTTCTGCTCCAATAACTCCAACTGCTCAGAATTTTGTGTGAGAGCCTCCCCTACTTGAATCGAAGGATAGAGATCGCCAATCTCACTTTTTACCCGCTCAATCACCCAATTCCCCCAGGTTTCCACCTCCGTCGCCAACTTGCTCCCGTACTTCTGGGGATAAACCAACGTACATAACTCAATAATGTGAGCTACAGGATTGAGATCGATCGCATAAGTCTCGCAGCCCAACCGTAACGCCTCCAAAGGAATCGCACCCCCTCCCGCGAACATATCCAACACCTTCGGCGGCGGTACATCCCCTAACGGCGTATCTTGCGGCAAATTCAGGCGATCGCGCTGTGCCTCCAAAATTGCCAGACGTGCCTTCTTAATCTGGTCTTTCCCCGCTTTCCACTGGCACAAATCAATCATCTGCTTTGTGTACGCCGTGCGCTTCTGGTGGTTTGTGGGAGCCGCCACCAACGCCGCAAACACAGCAGCCCGCGCCGCCACCAAAGGCCGCCGCGCCCACCAGAGATGTAAGGTAGAGATATGCCCCTTCCGGATCGACTTCTCCCGCGCCGCTTCCTTGGAAATTTCCTTGATGGGAATGTAATCTTCAATCAGTCGGCGATCGTCCATAGTTCTTGGGGTTAGGGGTTGGGGGTGAGGTAATTAAATTGTTCTTCTTATCTCGAGTTAGACATTTGTGAACATTTTGGGTTAGGGCGATCGCAGCATGGATAATCTCATCCTCCGTTGTTAAAGCGTTTAAAAAATCAGGGTCTACCGTAGTCTCTAAAGCGCGTTGACCCTGACGATACTGATAATTGAGGAAAGCCCGCGCAATGTCCTGATGCAATATGTCTAGATTCTCATCATCCGTATATGTAGAGATTGTCCTTCCTTTTCTCATCATCCTTTGATTTTTTGATTGATATGAGTTACAGAAATTATAGGACATTATCCCGACAATAATGAGCCAGAGATTCCCCATTGACCAGATAGCGCGTCACATCCTGCACCTCCTGCACCTGATTTGCAAACACCCCCACCGGATTTTGGATTGTCAATAACTCCAGTTCAGTCCCCCGACAATTCCAGACCACATAGAGCCAGTACGACTCCCCCAACTGCTGCGCCTTGCGCCATTCATTGCGGGTTAAAGATACCCCCTGGCCAGACTGGGCGCGGCCTTTCACCTCAATCCGTCGTAAAGGTTGCTCTTGAGTTGTAGTATCCATCGCTCCTAAACTGCGAATATCAAAGCCACTGCCATCCCGTAACTGACTGATATCCTCCGGAGTCCAACCGCGATCGCGCTCATACTGCATCACATAGGCCATGGCGATCGCCTCCACTTCAGGATCATTCCGCATTCCCTCTCTTGTCACCGGAGCAGGACAGACCAACGCCGTCCCCAAATATGTCACCCGTCCAGGACGCAAAATCTTGAGATAATCCAATTCTTTCCTTTTCATTTGTAACCGTTCTTGCAGCGATCGCACCTTATTTTGCGCCTTATCTCGGGCAATGCGAAAACTCTCATCCCCCTTGGCCACCTTAGCCGCTAAGTTCATTTGAGTGCGCTGGGAAGCCTTAATTGTCTCCGTCATAGCCTTGTCTAAATATTCCCGCCGAATAGATAGCTCCCGTTGACGCTTTTCGCGCTCCTCCTTGATCAGAGCGAACTGTACATTAACCTTCAGCCAGTTTTCGACCTGTTTTTGTACTGCAACGGTAGGCGATCGCAACGGACAATCTAAGTGGGAAGCATTGGCAAAATCATGAAGACAGTCCGAAGAAATTAATTTTAGCTCCTCATCCCATTGAGCCACGGCACATAAGCGAATGCGAACCTCCTGCTCCTGACCGCGAAGGGATTGACCCGCCACCGCCACGGTAAAAAAGTGAATGCGGTAGGGTTCCAAAGTATCTGCATCCACAAACAGCGCCGAACGATATCCCACGGTTTCCGCCAGGTGACGATCCAAGCGTTCCGCGATCGCCGCAAACAAAGGATGACCCGGCGACATAAACTCAGCATCGGCGTGTTTGGCGGTATCTAGCTTCTCTTTATAAAACGTTAGCTTGGGATAGGTCTTCTCAATTGCCCCTAACCGTCGTACTGCTTCCAGGTGAGGCGATCGAAACTCTTCTTTGAGGTAGGATACCCGCCATAACCCATCGGCTCGCACATCCAAATTTACCCCCTGATAGTCGCAGGCTCTCCGGAAAAACTCCTCCACATAGCGCGGCATCAAGCGATGCTCTTCGGAACGATAATCTTCTCGCTTGGTTCGCTGTACCTGTTCCAAGTCTACATGGGACGTGGCCAAGGCCACCCCAGTTGCCTTTTGCAATTCTTCCAATCGGGTCGGATCGAGACGCTCAATAGACTCTTTGACAATCCCCTCCTCCTCGGATCCGTAGGTGGCATCCTTGAGCATTTCCTCAAAATTAATGCCATTTAGCTGCAAAAGCTGGCCAATTACATCGAATACTTTATCCCCCATAGCCTTGCGAATTTCTTCCAGCTTCGTTAACAGTTTTTCCAGAACCCGTCCCTCCACCGTTGAGATCGCTGCGAAGTTAAAAATATACACGGCACTGGGTTGACCGATCCGGTGAATCCGTCCCATTCGTTGCTCTAACCGATTTGGGTTCCAGGGTAAATCATAGTTGATCATCAAGCGACAGAACTGAAGATTAATCCCTTCTCCTGCGGCTTCTGTGGCTAAACAGATTTGTCGGTTGTACTGAAAATCGCGCCTGGCTTCTTTGCGTTGATGAACATTCATACCGCCATGAATTTCGCACACCGTGTAGCCCCAATCTTCTAAGTTCTGCCGTAGATAGTTCAAGGTGTCCCGATGTTCGGTAAAGATTAACAACCGCCCGGATTCTTGCTGCAGTTCATCAAATTCACTGCCTTTGAGACAATCTCGCAGAGCATTGAGTTTGGCTTCTTCTCCTAGGGCAATGGTGGCGTGGGCTTTGTCTACTAAGCGATTTAAGACGACCAATTCATCTTGAATATCGGCAATATGTTCGGCAACGGTGGAGTCGGCGATCGCATCATCAAGTTCATCGTCGTCGTAATCATCGCTGGCTTGCTCCACATCAAAAATTGTTCACATTTCTCACAATCGCTGCTGTTGCTCTCCAGGAGTTAACTCTCGCAATTCTTCCAGCAGGTCTCTAAACCGTTTCTGCCGCCTTTGCCGGGAACTGGAAATTGCGTTTAAACTGCTGGCCAAACGTCGTTGTAAGACGGTTCGTGCTAATGCGACTACTGCTTTTTTTCGTCCTTTGGTCTTCCCCAGATATTTGTTAATGTAGCGGGTCACTTCATCGTAAAGACTTTGCTCTGGTATCGTTAGCTCAAAGGGGACGGTACGGGCATGACGTTCTTTAAAGAGCTTCTGTCCTTGAAAATCTCGGAGTTCTTCTTTAATACGACGCAGAAACCAGGGGCTATCTTTGAGTTTTAAGACTTCGGGATTGACCTCATTGGAGATGAACAGATCGGGATCGAGCAACCGCAGAAAATTATGAAATTGATCCACATCTCCTTGGTGAGGTGTTGCGGTCAACAGGAGCAGGCGATCGCTATTTTGAGACAATTCCTCTGCTAACCGATAGCGACCGGTTCGCCGTAAATCATCCCCTTGGGTTTTAGCTGAACACTTGTGAGCTTCATCAATGATGGTCAAGTCCCAATCTACTTGGAGAATGCCTGGCATGATATCATCGCGCTTGGCGAAGTCAATTGAAGTAATACATTGCCGAAATCGTTCCCAGGGATTGCCCGCGAGTTGCTGTTTAACTAACCCAGAATTGACGATCTCAAAGGTTTCTGCAAATTTGCTTTTGAGTTCATCTTGCCATTGGATGGTCAAGGGTGCCGGGGTTAGAATCAGAATGCGATCGATCGCATGACGCAGTTTCAACTCTTTCAGGAGTAACCCTGCCATAATCGTTTTGCCTGCCCCTGGATCGTCGGCTAAGAGAAACCGCAAACGCACCTGGGGCAAAATCCGCTCATACACAGCTTCCAATTGGTGGGGTAAGGGTCGCACTCCGCTCAAACTTACGGCAAAATGGGGATCGTATTCAAAGGCAGTTTTGATCCGGATCGACTCCATGAACAAGAAAAACGAGTCTGCATCCACGAGGGTATCGGCGATCGCTTCTTGCTGTGTCAGAAGTTCTTCCACTTGCGATCGTTCTAAGATCGCATCCCTTGTCTCTCCTGCTGATGTTTGCACTCTCATCAAAATCGTGCCGTCAATGTCTTCTACTGACTCGACTGTAACTACTCCCGTAAATTGGTCGGGCAGTGAAATACGTTTACCTGGTAGCTTGTCCAGCATGACATTACTTGTTCTCAAGACAATACAATTCTTTCATGGTAATTTAAGTCCGTGAAAAAAGATTGGGTTAAGACTCTGGTGCAATGGGGTTTCCTGTCACAATTTTGTTTGTTTCTTCTTCTTGAGGCAAGGGAGGTCGAAAACTGAGATAAAGTAATGTTCCTAAGAGAGGGACAAAAGAGATTAGCCAAAAGATGAGAGAATTTTTGCCACCTCGCTTTTTCATATCATCCCCCAAAATAGCCGGAAAGAGGAGAGATAACAGGCAAAAGTCAAGACTCATCACATGAATAAATCGACTGGTTTGCCATTGCTGGATAAAGTCCCCCCAATCTCCAGAGACTATAGCATAAGCAATTAAAACACTGGCGCTGAGAGTGAGTGAGATTCCCAACCAGCGAGAATCAAAAATTTTCAGGATAAAGTCTTTTTTTCCCTTAAAATCAGGGTTGGTTTGTCGGAGAGCAAAATAAGGCAGGAGGGCAAATGCACCTAATCCAAAAGAGGCGATCGCAAAGGGATAAGCGCGAATTTTCTGCCCTCTTCCATCGGCGAGAATAAGGGCAGTATAGGCGATAGGCAAAATCCCCATAATGTTAAATAAAGCAACAATAATCGGGTTAATGCCTTGCCAATTACCTGTCGAAAGATTGATAATTAAATCGAGGGTGTCTGGGCGATCGGGGGGTGCGAAGAGAAACGCATAAGCGATAAATCCCAGCCAGAGTAAACCAAAACTAATTTTTCTCATTTTTGTTTTCCCGTAGGGGTTTGGTCTCCAAACCCAACAATACCCAATAATAGAAAAATGCGCCAATGTTACGTTAAATTACAAGATTTAGTTCCCTATCAAGTCGCTTGGGAACAGCAGCGATCGCTGGTGGCAGAACGATTGCTAAATCCAGAACTTGATGATGTACTATTATTATTAGAACATCCTCCTGTTTATACTTTGGGAACCGGAAGCAGCGAGGACTTTTTAAAATTCGATCCTCAAGAGAGTAAATGGGAACTCTATCGCACGGAACGAGGGGGGGAAGTAACCTATCATTGTCCTGGGCAACTGGTTGCTTATCCTATTCTAAATCTACACTATTATCGACAAGATTTACATTGGTATTTGCGTCAGTTAGAAGAGGTAATTATTCGCGTTGTGGCTCAATATGGACTGGAAGGAAAACGCATTTCAGGGTTAACTGGAGTTTGGATAAAAGGGTATAAAGTCGCGGCGATCGCCATTAAAGTTAAGCGCTGGATTACTATGCACGGTTTTGCTTTAAATGTTTGTCCCGATCTAGAAGGATTTTCGCGCATTGTTCCTTGTGGAATTCCAGATAAACCCGTTGGTAGTTTATCTCAATTTCTCCCCGATCTTCAAGTTGAAACTGTTCGACAAGATATTTTAATCGCCTTTGCTGAAGTTTTTGGAGTAGATTTAATACACAAATAGTTTGAGTGCATTTCAAAATTGAATGGACTTGCTATAATTATCAAACAAGTAGGACGATTGTTCCACGGGCAGTTTTCTCCTGTTAACTATAATAAAAATCGCCTCGCCAATTTTACCCCATGAAAATCACCCTCGATATTCCCGCGATCGAACTGGAAAAATTAGTCGCCCCATCTCTTATTGAACCGCGCGTTTCTCTCAGAAATATATCTTGGCAACAATACGAAACCCTCGTGACAACCCTTTCCCCTTGTCCGATATTGCGCCTTAGTTACAACGCGGGGAATTTAGAAATCATGACCAACTCCTCCGAACATGAAAGCATTAGAAGCATTATTGGAAGACTGCTCGAAATCTATGCCTTAGAACGCGATATCGACCTCTACAGTTATGGTTCTACCACCTTTTGTAACCCAGACGCAGCCCGAGGCTTAGAAGCCGATGAAAGCTATTGTTTAGGAGAACGGCGAGAAGTCCCCGATCTGGCCATTGAAGTCGTTATCAGCAGTGGTGGAGTTGATAAGCTGGATATCTATAAAGGGTTGGGAGTACAAGAAGTTTGGTTTTGGCAAGAAAATTGTTTTACCTTATACCAATTAATTGATACGACAATCGGTTATCAAGAAATTCAACGCAGCCAACTCCTCCCCGATCTCGACCTCGATCGCCTAACCCAATTTATCGATCCTACCCAAGAACCGCAAATGATTCGCGCCTATCATCAAACATTACGAGATAATCTTTGAAAGATTCTGGCGATCGCCACCCTAAGTAAAAGTGAAAAAAACAATTTTTGCCTAGAGACAAAAGCCAAAATCGCCATTATCATAAAATCGAGCCATCATTACCGACTAATCCAATCCACAAATCATGCCAAGTTTAGCAGGCCAAGTTGCCCTCATTACGGGATCGAGTTCCGGCATTGGTTCAGCCGTTGCCAAGTGCATCGCTGCAGCCGGTGCAAAAGTCGTTATCAACTACTCTCGCAGCGCTAAAGGTGCCGATGCAGTCGTTGATGAAATTAAAGCCGAAGGTGGAGAGGCGATCGCGCTACAAGCCGATGTCAGCCAAGAAGAACAAGTGCTGGCCATGTTTGCGAAAATGTTAGAAGCCTACGGGACCATCGACATTCTCGTTAATAATGCCGGCTTACAACGAGATTTTAACCTCGTCGATATGAGCCTTGATGATTGGAATAAGGTAATCAGTGTGAATCTAACGGGACAATTCCTCTGTTCTCGGGAAGCCGTCAAAGAATTCCTGCGTCGCGGTGTTGTCCCCGATCGCTCCGTCGCAGCAGGTAAAATCATCTGCATGAGTTCCGTGCATGAGGTCATCCCTTGGGCAGGTCATTGCAACTATGCCGCCTCGAAAGGAGGAGTCAGCCTGTTAATGAAAAGCATGGCACAGGAACTCGCCCCCAAGAAAATTCGCATCAATAGCATTGCCCCTGGTGCGATCCAAACCTCCATCAACAATGAAGCCTGGGAAACCCCCGAAGCCCTCGAATCTCTGCTAACCCTCATTCCCTACAAGCGTATCGGCGTTCCCGACGATATCGGTAAAGCCGCAGTTTGGCTTGCTTCCGACGATTCCGACTACGTTCAAGGTGCAACCCTCTTCGTTGATGGTGGCATGACCCTCTACCCCGGTTTTGAATCAGGAGGCTGATCGAAAAACTGGTGAATGAAGGCAATTCTTAAATTTGTTTAACTTTTGGGTGTTTGTTATAACAGGATTGCCATATTGGTAAAAATCAGTAAAAACCTTTCAGCATAAAAAAGGGTTGGGAGACCAAACCCCTACTATTACCATGAACTCAGAAGAACTCCGACTCGAAGAAGACCGCACCAAAAAAACCGCTTGGAAAAAATGGGGACCTTACCTCAGCGAACGACAATGGGGCACCGTGCGGGAGGATTATAGTGCTACAGGGGAAGCCTGGGACTATTTCACCCATGACCAAGCGCGATCGCGTACCTACCGTTGGGGAGAAGATGGCATCGGAGGCATTTCCGATGACAAACAGCAATTATGTTTCGCGATCGCCCTTTGGAATGGCAAAGATCCAATTCTCAAAGAACGCATTTTTGGCTTAACGGGAAGTCAAGGCAATCATGGGGAAGATGTAAAAGAATATTACTTTTATCTGGATAGTACCCCCACCCATTCCTACATGAAATTCCTCTATAAATATCCCCAATCTGAATATCCTTACGGTTGGTTGGTGGAGGAAAATCAACGGCGTATGGGGATGGACAAACGCGGGGGAATGGAATTTGAATTGTTAGATACGGGAGTATTTGACGAAAACCGTTATTTTGATGTTTTTGTTGAATATGTTAAAGCAGATTCAGAAGATATTCTCATCAAAATTAGCGTTAGCAATCGCGGGGACGAAGCAGCAACTTTACACCTCCTTCCTACCCTTTGGTTTCGCAATACTTGGGCATGGGATCGAGAAAATACCCAGAAACCCACGTTAGCCCAAAAATCGACAAACTCAAATTATAGTTGCGTTGAAAGCAATCATCCTGTTTTAGGCAATGGCTGTTTTTATGCTCAAGGAGATGCCACGCTTTTGTTTACAGAAAATGAAACCAATAATGAGCGTTTGTTTCATGTTGCCAATACAACGCCTTATGTTAAAGATGGCATTAATAATTATGTCGTCCACGGTCAAAAGGATGCTGTAAATCCCGATGGAACAGGGACAAAAGTTTCCCCCCACTATATCTTAGAAGTTGGCGCAGGACAAACCCAAGTTGTTAATTTGCGTCTGAAAGATAGCGCCAATTCTAGCGAACCTTTTGGCACTGAATTCGAGCAAATTTTTGCCACTCGCAAACAAGAAGCTGATGAGTTTTACACGGATATTGCCCCGAAAGATATCGATGGCGATCGCCGCAATATTCAGCGTCAAGCCTTTGCGGGGATGATGTGGAGCAAGCAGTTTTATAATTACAATATTCGGAATTGGTTAAAAGGCGATCCCGATACCCCTCCCCCCCCTGAACAACGCAAAAAAGGACGTAATAGTACTTGGACTCACTTGGAAAATGAAGATATTATCTCTATGCCGGATAAGTGGGAATATCCTTGGTTTGCCGCATGGGATTTAGCCTTTCATTGTTTGCCTATTTCCCTCATCGATCCCGAATTTGCGAAATATCAACTCGATGTTATGACACGGGAATGGTATATGCACCCCAACGGACAAATGCCTGCTTATGAATGGAATTTTGGGGATGTGAATCCTCCCGTTCATGCTTGGGCAACTTGGCGGGTTTATCAAATCGATCGCAAGAAAACAGGTAAAGGCGATCGCGCTTTTCTGGAACGAGTTTTTCAAAAGCTATTGTTGAACTTTACTTGGTGGGTAAACCGCAAAGATCAGGGGGATAATAATGTTTTTGAAGGCGGATTTTTAGGGTTAGATAATATTGGGGTTTTCGATCGCAGTTCTCCCTTACCCACGGGGGGTTATATCGAACAGTCCGACGGCACCAGTTGGATGGCCATGTATTGTTTGAATATGCTGACAATTGCCCTCGAATTAGCGATAGAAAACTCAGTTTATGAGGACATGGCAACGAAATTTTTTGAGCATTTCCTCTATATTGCCGAGGCCATGAATCAGATCGGTGGGGATAATACTCAACTTTGGGATCCCGAAGATGGGTTCTTTTACGACGTTCTTAATTTACCCGATGGCGGCGATGTACACTTAAAAGTGCGATCGATGGTGGGATTGATTCCACTTTACGCCGTAATGACCATCGAACCCGAATTGCTCAATCAACTTTCCGGTTTCAAAGAACGCTTAGAATGGTTCATCGAGAATCGCGACGATCTTAAGTGTAATGTTGCCAATATGGCAGAATTGGGAGCGCACGAACGACGTTTGTTGGCTCTCGCTCAAGTGACCAGAGGGGATTATGTGTCTGGCGATCGCTTCCGTTGCATTATTAGCAAACTCCTTGACGAGAGTGAGTTTTTTGGCGATTACGGCATTCGGGCGCTTTCTCGCTATCATGCAGACGATCCCTATAATTTCTATGTTGGCGGCCAGGATTATCGGGTAGATTATGAACCCGCAGAGTCCAGTACAGGGTTATTCGGTGGGAATTCCAACTGGCGCGGCCCGGTGTGGATGCCTGTGAATTACCTGTTGATTGAATCCTTACAAAAGTTCCATCATTATCTCGGCGACGATTTTAAGGTGGAATGTCCCACGGGTTCTGGAAATTGGCTCACGCTTTGGGAGGTTGCAACGGAAATGTCCGAACGTTTGATTCGCATTTTCACCAAAGATGAATCGGGTCGTCGTCCTCTTTACGGCGCGACAGAAAAGTTCCAAAACGACCCCTACTGGAAAGATTTAATTCTTTTTAACGAATACTTTCATGGGGATAATGGTGCGGGAATTGGTGCTAATCATCAAACGGGATGGACGGGGTTAATTGCGAAGTTAATTCAACAAACGGGAGAATACAGCTAAAGAATTAAAGGATAAAGAAAGAAGGATGTATTTTTTTTTCTTTCTTTCTTTCTTTCTTTCTAGAACTTTAATAATATGTAAATCCAACCGAATGATTATCCATGTATCTCGATCCGAATGATATTAGCCCCTTCAATGGCAACTTTTTTGGTCTTCCCTCAAATATTGAAAAAGCAAATCTTGTTTATTTTCCCGTTCCTTGGGATGTTACCACCTCTTATGGAGAAGGAACAGCAGAGGGTCCGCAAGCCATTTTAGAGGCTTCTTATGAACCCGAATGGTATGACTTTGACTTTCCCGATATTTGGCAAGTTCCTCGCGGTACTGTACCAATTTCTCAGGAAATTTACCAGAAGAATCAGGAAATGCGATCGCCAGCAAAAAAAGTAATTCAGCATCTCGAAAACGGAGGTAAAATCGACGCTTCTATTATTACTCAGGAATTAAAAGCTGTTAATCAAGCCAGTATTGAATTAAATAATTGGGTCTATCAACATACAAAAACATTCCTCGAACAAAATAAACTTATTGCCTTAATTGGAGGCGATCATAGCGTCCCTTTAGGCTATATGCAAGCCCTTGCAGAAAAATATTCCAGCTATTGTATTTTGCAAATTGACGCTCATGCAGACTTGCGAAACGGGTATGAAGGCTTTATTTATTCCCATGCTTCGATTATGTATCATGCCTTGCAAATTCCGAATATTAATCGCTTAGTTCAAGTGGGAATTCGCGATGTTTGTCAAGCTGAAATTGCACGCATTCAACAAGATAAAAGAATTATTGCTTTTGATGATTGGCAACTTAAAGATAATGCTTTTTCTGGCATGACTTGGGCAGCACAATGTCAAGAAATCGTGACGCAATTACCCGATCGCGTTTATATAAGTTTTGATATTGATGGCTTGAGTCCAGAACTTTGCCCCCATACTGGAACACCAGTACCGGGAGGATTGCAATTCAATGAAGCCATTTATTTACTGCGAGAAGTGGTTAAAGCTGGGAAAACTATTATTGGTTGCGACCTCTGCGAAGTTGCTCCCGGAAATGATGAATGGGATGGTAATATTGGAGCAAGACTGCTTTACAAACTCTCTAATTTTATGCTTGCTTCTCAAGCAACTTAAGATTTCCGAAAACCCAATCGTTGAGGTGATAGCATGAAAAATAGTCTCAAACTCGAACACTGGCAAGAATACTTGATTGAAGCGATCGCCTTGGGTTTTTTGATGGTTTGTATCGGTATTTATGCGACTATTCTGGAGTCTCCTTCCTCTCCTATACACGAGGCGATCGCATCTCCTCTTTTACGTCGTGTATGTATGGGAATTTGTATTTGTTTTACCCTCATTGGTATCATTTATTCCCCTTGGGGTAAGAAATCAGGAGCCCATACCAATCCTGCTTTTTCTCTCGCTTTATTTCGCCTGCGAAAAATGACAGGAAAAGATGCAATATTTTATGCCGTTTCTCAATTTGTTGGCGGCACTTTGGGGGTATTTCTCATCTCTCAACTCTTAGGAGACCTCTATACTAATCCTCCCATTCAATATACTGTTACAATTCCTAACAATTTAGGCTGGCCGATAGCATTTATTGTAGAATTATGCTTGTCTTTTGGCTTAATGGTCATGGTTCTCTTCTTGATGAATACTCCTAGATTTTACTCGCAAGTTGGTATATTTGTTGGTATTCTCGTCGCTATTTATATTGTGATTGCGGCTCCCATTACAGGGATGAGTATCAACCCAGCACGAACTTTTGCTTCTGCATTACCTGCGGGAATTTGGACGGATATTTGGGTTTATTTTCTGGCTCCACCTTTGGGAATGTTATTGGGTGCAGAACTTTATCTTTACTTGAGTTGCAGGCGTTTAAAGAGTATTTGCGTTAAGTATTGCAAAGAAACTCCGACACGCTGCATTAAACCTAGGCACGAAACAGTTTAAGAATTGGTAATGAGCAAGCGAAAAGAAAGAATGAAGTAAAGTTTAGCAGGGGTGCAAGCATTGCGCCCTCAAATCCTCTACAAATAACAAACAGGAGAAAATTATGGTGCAAACCCTAGCAGCCAAAAACCTAAACCTTTACGATCTCGAAGAAAAATTCAATTTGCAATTGAATGACGATGAAAATTTCTTTCCAGAATCGCGGGAAAATTTGCCCGAACTGAACGATCTCGAAAAACAGACACTAGATGAAGTTCGAGAAAACTTTCGCCATCTGTCTAAATATCCTCCACTTGAAGCCATTGTTAAACTGGTTGTTTTATCTCCTTTACTAAGATTAGCAGGATTTTATCGCCCCCCTTTTTACTTAGTAGCAGAAAAAGAAGTTAAACTCGATATCGAAGAGGAAGATACGAAGATAACGGGAAGATTAGATTTTCTGGTTTTTACGCCTAAATTTTCGGTTCTAGCGGTGGAGACTAAAGGTGCAAAGGCTTCTTTATATGATGGAATTACCCAAGCCTTAACTTATATGTTAGCCGATGCCAATTCTCAAGAGCCATCCTATGGTTTTGTAACTAATGGCCTCGAGTTTCTGTTTTTAAAATTAGTTAACACCTCTCCTCCTCAATATGGAGAATCTAATGGCTATTTATTACGAAATCCAAATGATATTTATCTAGTTTTAAGGATTTTAAAACGATTTGCAAACTTAGTTCAACAAAGAGCGGGAAAAGCGATCGCTAATGGTAATGTATAAATCGATCGCTAGGAGTTATTATGACCTCAATGTAATTTACTTTAGGAATAATTCGCCATGTTTCCGCTTTATTTGTTAGTCGAATCTCACGGAGGAATGATGCACTCCTCTAATCCAATTCTACCAATACTCGCTGTAGTTTTCCCAATACTTCTTGCCTTAATTAATATCTATGTGGGTAAGATGGAATGGCTCAATAAAATTATTCCTGAATTTCGTTGGATTTCCTTGGGTGCTGGTGTTTCGATCGCCTATGTTTTTCTGGATATCCTACCGGAATTAAGTGCTGCACAGATGGAAATTGAAGAGTCGGGTTTGATGTGGCTTACCTTTTTGGAAAAACACGCTTATCTCTTGGCTTTAGTGGGTTTAGCACTCTTTTACGGATTGGAATTATTAGCAGATAATTCGCGAAAAGCGAACTTACAAGCATCCGGAGAAGATTGTACCAGCCAAGGCATTTTTTGGGTACATATCGGTGCATTTGCCTTCTATAATGCGCTCATTGGCGAACTATTGAGCAATACAGAGGAGAAAGGATTAATTCCAGCAATTTTACTATCTATTGCCCTTACTTTACATTTTTTAATCAACGATCGCAGCTTACGAGAACATCATAAAAAGCCTTACGATAAGATTGGTAGATGGGTCTTAGCGGGTGCCTTAATTGTCGGTTGGGTTGTGGGTAGTGCCTTCCATATACCAGAGGCATTTCTTGCTGTATTATGGGGTCTAGTCGCTGGAGGTTTGATTTTAAATGTTTTAAAGGAAGAATTGCCAGATAGCAAAGAAAGTTGTTTCTTATCCTTTACAATGGGTTCAGGAATATATGCCATTTTACTGTTATCTATTCGCGTTCATTAACTGAATGACTTGTTTACAAATCATGTATTTTGTACACTGTGTGACCTATAAATTAATTTTGCAGGCTTTTTCAGCAGACCCTAATTAGACGATGATTGGGGCGATCGCTGCCAAATTTTAATCGTCTGATCTCGTCCTCCACTAATTAAAGTTTCACCATTGGGACTAAAGGAAACAGAAGTCACACCGCGATCGTGCTGTTGAGGAAGCACATACAATTGTTTTCCTGTAATTGTCCATTCAATCAAAGTTTCATCATTACTTCCACTGACTAAAGTTCGTCCATCGGGGTTAAACGCAAGACAAGTAATTGCATCAGAGTGCGATCGCAATGTCTTAGGTAATTCTCCACTATAAATAGACCAGAGTTGAATCGTATTATCTTTCCCTCCACTTGCTAAAATTTGTCCGTCTGAACTAAATGCGATCGCGTAAACTTCGTCAATATGTTCAGATAGCGTGAAAATCGATTTTCCTGTATCAACTCGCCAAATTTTGATAGTTTTATCATAACTGCAACTCGCCAAAATTCGAGCATCTTGTGGATGAAAGGCAATACAAGTAACTTTATCAGAATGTCCGATAAGTTTAATCATTTCTTGTCCGGTTTCTAGATTCCACAATTTTATATCTTGGTTATCATTTGCTGCTAAAATCTTTCCATCTGGACTAAACTCTAGTCCATCAAAGCCAAAAACATCTAAAAAATTGGAAAAAGGAGTTTTAGAGAAAGTATAAATTGGCTTTTCTTCTCCCAGTTTCCAAACCATAATTTTATATTGTTTACAAGCAGCGATCGTGCGAGTATCGGGACTAATTGCCACAGAAGTAAACCAGAGATCGACAATACCTGGAATAGATATTTTTTTTGTATTTTCCCAAGTTTTCATTTCCCAAATTTTTAGATTTTCACTACCTCCACTGATAAAATAAGGATTCTCTAATTTAGGGCTAAATGCAACCTTAAGTCCATAACGCATTGTGACACCTTCCGAGAAGTTTGCCATAAATTCAGCCGCATTGGTGAGAAAAGGAATTCCCGTTTTCCAAGGAAATCCATCTGCGAGATAGTATCGATCGGTCGCACTAGCAATCTGTTGAAAAGGTGGAGGAGGAGTTCCATGTACGATTTCTTCCCATGTTGGAGGAATTTCCAGAGATTTCTGGTAAATAATTGGTAGCCAAGTTGCACCAGGAATATCTTTTTCTATCGCTTCTAGTTGCGATCGCGCTTGACGAACTGCTAAATATAAAGGTTCTCCTTGCGAATATGCTTGTAGGAAATATTCTAAAAATAATTGCGCGATTCGATCGGTTACAGGTTCGCGCATAATGATAATTTGGGGAATATTTAATTCAGCTAAATATTCAGCTAATTTTAAGCCATCACAAGAGTTGAAAATCGCTAGTTGTAAACCGCGATCGCCAATTTTTTTCAAACTATTTCTGAGTTCTTCGATAGGTAACTTATCTTGGGGGTTAAGATAAATTATTCCTGATTCATTTTTGCCTATACTATGACCTGCAAAAAAGAGAATATCCCAATCTTTTTCCCATAATTTAGCGCTAAATTGCTGGCGATCGGGTTCGAGCAGAAATTCGGGTTCGGCTTGCTCTAAACTTTCGATAATGTTCTTATCTTTATTCGTATCAATTCCTGTTTTATCTCCCAAAATCGATAAAATTCTAACTTTATTTTGTCCTGTTCTTGGAGTTCCTCGATCGCTATTTTCGATTTCTGGAGGACTTAAAGCAATTTCTGCTTTGGGAAAGCGATCGCGAAACAAGTCCCATTCTTGCCAAGGAAGTTTTTTTAGTACCTCATTTTGGGTTTGAATGAACACAAAAATTTCATCTTCAGGTTCCAAGCGATCGCAGAGTGTTTCTCGCAACCGTTGAAATTTAAGATTTGTGCTAGACTTCAGCCAAGTTTGAAAATCTCTTTTTAATTGTTTGGCAAGATCGTAACATTCTTGATGAACATTCTCTGGAGAAACAGTTCGTCCTATTCTTCCTCGA
Organism: Spirulina sp. 06S082; assembly: GCF_034932145.1. NCBI lineage: Bacteria > Bacillati > Cyanobacteriota > Cyanophyceae > Spirulinales > Spirulinaceae > Spirulina > Spirulina sp. 06S082. The sequence continues at coordinate 38,169 of NZ_JAYGHV010000005.1, forward strand.
AAAATATTAGGGAGTAGTTGATAGGTATTGAACCAATTTTGATACGCGATGGGGATTTGTGAATTCGGGGGTAATTCGCAATCGATCTCGACATCTATAAAAGAAGCGCGATCGGGAGAAGCAATTTTTAAAGTTACATCAAATCCGCGATCGAAGTCTCCTTGACTAATTTTTAGAAAAACAAATCTTTGCATTTTTAATTTCTCTGTTGATAATTAATATTTTTGGCTCGATCGCCAAATCCCCATCATTCATTACTAGATTTTACCGTCCCGATTCTGTATCCTGAGATTGACTTGCAATGTAGGGGCTTCTGCATGAGCTACACTGTCACTGATATTAATGCTTTTCTTAAGCAACATACCCCCTTCGATCGCCTGCCCGAGTTGGTATTGGCGGAATTAGCTGGTGGAATGCGCTTTCTGCGCTACCGTATGGGACAAACGATCCTTTTGCGGGATAAACTGCCGCAAAATGTTGTTTTGCTTTACGAAGGACAAGCGCGGCTGTTGGGTTACGATCCCACCACTAAAATGCCCCTGACCCTCAAATTATTAGAAGTGGGAGAAGCGATCGGTTGGACGGGAATTTTGCGGGGACTCCCCTGCGAAACCGCGATCGCCTCCACAGAAACCATCTGTCTCACCCTCGAAGCGAAACAATTTTTACTCCTCCTCAAAGAATATCGCCCCTTTGCAGAATATTTTCAACAAACCGTTTCTGTCGCCGAAATCTTCGATCTCCTCGCTAACCAAAATTTTATTCAAGTTCAAGGTACCCAAGACCTCAAATATCTCTCCCAAAGCGCCCAAGAAAGCGTACAACTGTGCAATTTACCCCCCGGACGGACATCAGTTAGCAATCCCCTCCTACAGCCCCTGCAAGACCCAAATTTGCTCTGGTTAGTTAGTGGTGGGGGAGTCATTGAAAATTCTCCCACTGGCGAACCCTTACAATTGCTAGAAAATCAGCGCTTCATTCAAGTTCAAGGTAAATTTCCCGCCCGTTTACTCGGTTTTCTGCGGGCAGATTTAACCAGTCAACCCAAAATAAAAACCAGAGAAACAGAAGCAGTTTCCTCCTCCGATACTACAGATTCGACAACCGAAACTCTTGCCACAGTTATCCCCTACGCCCCAGAAGTTCGCGAAAGCAACTTGGACTTAGAAACAACAACAAATCGAAAGCAGATTAAGTACCCTCACATTCGTGGCAGTGGCGAACTCGATGGAACCGTGGCTTGTTTCCAAATGCTGTGCCTCTACTACAATGTACCCTTTCGTCGAGAAGTGATTCGCCGAGTCTTGTCCCAGCAGATCGATCGCCAAGGGAGTTTATCCCTGTACCATTTGGGTGCAGTGACGGAACTGTTGGGGTTAAACGCCCAAATGGTGAACGTTCCCGCCGCGACAATTACCCGCTTACAACCTCCTGTTTTAGTACGCTGGCAAGAAAGTTGGGCTATTTTATACGAAATTGGCGATCGCCAACTCACAATTGGCTCCCCAGAAATGGGCATCCTACGCCGCAAACCCGCCGATTTTATCGAATCTTGGGAGAAATTCGGTCAAGTTCTCCTCGTTCAACCCACCAAAGAAACCCCTAAAAAACGTTTTGGTCTTTCTTGGTTCGTTCCAGTTCTCTTGCGCTATAAAGGAGTTCTCGTCGAGGTTTTAATCGCCTCATTTCTCGTGCAGCTTTTTGGTTTAGCCAACCCTCTCATTATCCAAATTATTATTGATAAAGTGATCGTGCAGAATAGTGCCGATACTTTACAGATTTTGGGCATATTTCTCCTCGCCGTCGCCATTTTTGAAGCAATTCTCAGCACCGTTCGCACCTATCTTTTTGTAGATACGACAAATCGCATCGATATGACCTTGGGATCGGAGATTATCGATCATTTATTACGCTTACCTTTGCGCTACTTCGATCGCCGTCCCGTGGGGGAACTCTCCAGTCGCGTCAACGAGTTAGAAAATATTCGTTCTTTTCTCACAGGAACTGCATTAACTGTAGTCTTAGATTCGGTCTTTTCCGTGGTTTATATCGCCGTGATGGTCATTTATAGCTGGCGATTAACCCTCGTAACTTTAGCCGTTATTCCTGTCTTTATCCTCATTACCTTGCTCTTTTCTCCCATCGTTCGCCAGCAGTTACGAACCAAAGCCGAACGCAATGCCGAAACTCAATCTCATTTGGTTGAAGTAATGTCGGGAATTCAAACTGTTAAGGCACAAAACATCGAACTGCGATCGCGTTGGCGCTGGCAAGAATTATACGCCCGTTATGTTTCCGCAGGCTTCAAAACCGTACAAACTTCCACTCTTGCCAATTCTAGCAGTAATTTTTTAAACAAATTTTCGGGTTTATTAGTATTATGGGTCGGTGCGTATTTAGTTCTCCAACAAGAGTTAACTTTAGGTCAGTTAATTGCGTTTAGAATTATCGCCAGTTACGTCACTAGCCCCTTATTGCGTCTCGCACAACTCTGGCAAAACTTCCAAGAAGTCGGACTTTCTTTAGAACGCTTGGGAGACATTATCGATACACCCCAAGAAGCAGAAGAAGATAAAGGTAATATTCCCATGCCTGCAATTACTGGTCATGTCAAATATGAAAATGTTTCTTTCCGTTTTAAACCCAATACTCCCTTACAATTAGTGAATGTGAGTGTGGAAATTCCCGCCGGAAAATTTGTCGGCGTTGTTGGCAAAAGTGGTGCGGGAAAAAGTACCCTCACGAAACTATTAGTTCGACTGTATGAAATCGAATCAGGGCGCATTTTTATCGATGGTTACGATGTCGCTAAAGTAGAATTATATTCCGTGCGGCGACAAATTGGAGTTGTTCCTCAAGACCCTTTACTCTTTGACGGCACCATCCAAGAAAATATTGCCATGAATAATCCAGAAGCATCCAGCGAAGAGATTATCGAAGCCGCAAAAGTAGCCGCCGCCCACGAGTTTGTCATGGGTTTACCAAGCGGTTATAATACGCGAGTGGGAGAAAAAGGTGCATCTCTTTCTGGGGGACAGCGCCAACGGATTGCGATCGCCAGAACAGTGCTGCAACGTCCGGCTTTATTGGTTTTAGATGAAGCAACCAGCGCCTTGGATTATCCCACCGAACAACAAGTTTGCACCAATTTAGCGCAAGAATTTGGCGATCGCACGGTTTTCTTTATTACCCATCGTCTCGGCACGATTCAACATTCTGATATTATTTTAATGATGGATTCTGGGGCAGTCGTAGAACAAGGAGATCATGCAGAATTAATGGCATTGCAAGGCCGCTATTTTGCCCTCTATCAACAACAAGATGTTAAGAATCTCTAAACATTTTTGCATCAAATCAATCCCCATCAAAAATAAAAGTAATGCGATCGCCCAGATCGAGAGTTACAATATAAAGCGCTTTCACTCAAACCTGAAATCATGGCGTTAATCGTCCAAAAATTTGGCGGCACCTCGGTAGGTTCCGTCGATCGCATTCAAGCCGTCGCCCAACGCATTTGCAAAACGACCCAACAAGGACACTCCGTTGTAGCCGTCGTCTCGGCAATGGGCAAAACCACCGATATGCTTGTAGGACTGGCAAACCAGGTCTCTAGCAGCCCCTGTCGTCGGGAAATGGATATGCTCCTCTCCACCGGGGAACAAGTCTCTATTGCCCTCCTCAGCATGGCTCTGCAAGAATGCGGACAGCCCGCTATTTCTTTAACTGGGGCGCAAGTGGGTATCGTTACCGAAACCGATCATAGTCGCGCCCGCATTTTGGACATTAAAACCGATCGCCTGCAACGCCATCTCCAAGAAGGAAAGGCGATCGTTGTTGCTGGTTTTCAGGGCATTAGTAAAAGCCAAGATTTGGAAATTACCACCCTAGGACGCGGTGGATCCGATACCTCCGCCGTCGCCCTTGCTGCCGCCCTCAACGCCGATCGCTGCGAAATTTATACCGATGTCCCAGGCATCCTCACTACAGACCCCCGCCTTGTCCCAGACGCGCAGTTAATGCCGGAAATTACCTGCGATGAAATGCTGGAACTGGCCAGTTTAGGGGCAAAAGTTCTCCATCCTCGCGCCGTAGAACTGGCTCGCAATTATAGCATTCCCCTCCTTGTCCTCTCCAGTTGGAGCGATACCCCTGGCACCCTCGTCATTCCTCCCCCCAAACAAGGGCGATCGCTACAAAATTTGGAAATTAATAAAGCCGTGGACGGGGTAGAATTTGATAAAGATCAAGCCAAAATTGCCCTCCTGCGAGTCCCCGATCGCCCCGGCATTGCCGCCAAACTCTTCGGAGAAATCGCCCGCCACAGCGTTGATGTAGACCTGATTATCCAATCCATCCACGAAGGCAACACCAACGATATCGCCTTCACCACCACCAAAAATGACCTGAAACCTGCCGAAGCCGTTGCCGAGGCGATCGCACCTATCCTGCGCTTTGACAATAGCCCTCACTCTACAGAAGCGGAAGTCTTCATCGATCGCAATATTGCCAAGGTAGCCATCATTGGAGCCGGCATGATCGGTCGTCCTGGGATCGCCGCCAAAATGTTCTCTACTCTAGCTGATGCAGGGGTAAATATCAATATGATTTCCACCTCAGAAGTGCAAGTGAGTTGTACCATTCGCGACGAAGATTGCGAAAAGGCGATCGCTGCCCTCTGTAGTGCCTTTGAAGTTAGCTCTTCCTCCATCGCCGCCGCCCCCAAAGCCCCTCTTGATGCCAACGCCCCTCCCGTCCGAGGGGTTGCCATCGACCGATCGCAAGCGCGTTTGGGAATTCGTCATATCCCCGATCGCCCCGGTATGGCGGCGCAAATTTTCGCTCTCCTCGCACAACATCGCATCAGTGTCGATACCATCGTTCAATCTCAACGCTGTCAGGTTATTGGCGGGTTTGCCAGTCGGGATATTGCTTGTACCATCGCCCGTGCCGATGCGCCGGAAGCCGAAAAAATTCTCACCAATGTTGCTTTAGATTGGGGATTAGGTGAAATTGCGATCGATACGGATATTGCAAAAGTGAGTATTGTGGGCGCGGGAATGATCGGTCATCCAGGAGTTGCTGCGAAAATGTTTGCCGCCCTCGCCCGAGAACAAATTAATATTCAAATGATCGCCACTTCAGAGATTAAAATTACTTGTGTTGTCGCCGAAAGTGAAGGCGTTAAAGCCTTGAAAATCGTTCACGAAGCCTTCGATCTGGGAGGGGAAGGACGGACTGAAATTCCGGCTTAGAAATATTATCTTAATTCTGCAATTCCCCACGACGGCCGCATCCTTGGTCTGAAATCGATGCACCTCTTCCTCCTTGAGAAGTATAGGCATTCGGCAAACGCGATCGACAAAAAATGACTGTTCCCAATTCTACTGCTGTTAAATCGGCATTGCGTAAATCCGATTGAAAGACATTAGCATTTCGCAGATCCGCATAAGCAAGATCGGCATTTCTGAGATCGCTATCCCGAATATTCGCCTCTCGCAGATTAACTCGTCTTAAACCGGCACGTTGTAAATTTGTTGCATTAATTTGGGTTTCTCGCAAATTAGCACCCCCTAAATTAGCACTAGTTAATGTGGTTTGTAACATAATCGCTCGAATTAAAGAAGAATAGCGCAGATTCGCACCAGAAAAATTAGCTTGTGTAAGATCGGTTAAACTCAAATTGGCATTATTAACCTGACTGTTTTTTAAATTTGCATTACTAAGATTGGCTTTTCTCAAATTAGCTTCAATTAAATTGGTGCGAGAAAGATCGCTCTGAGAAAGGTCGGTTTCGCTCAGATCGGCTTGAGCGAGATTGGCATTGCGAAAATTAGAACTATTTAATTTAGCTGCTGTCAATATTGCCATTCTCAAATCCGAATTGCTCAAATCTGCATTACTGAGAATTGCTTTAGCAAAAATTGTTCTATTAATGAGAGAAAAGCGCAAATCTGCCCCTTCTAAATTAGCCAATGTGAAATTAGCTGCCGTTAAATCTGCCCGACTGAGATCGGTTCTGCTCAAATTCGCTTTAATTAAATTAGACCCCTGAATTCTCGCACTTCTCAAATCTAAACCACTGAGATCCGCCTCGCTGAGATCGCAATTTTGACAGATTTTTGTTTCTTTTAATTGGGCGACATGATCGGGATTTTCTCCTCGGGCAGGGGTTGCAACGACAAGAGAAACTAGAAGAGAAAATATTGTTAGTATTTTATATTTCATCGGTTTTAATTAACGGGTGACTGGAGATCGTTTCTCCGACGACAATAAGTAACTAATAGAATAAAAATAATTCCTCCTGTGAGATACTTGAGAGAATCGGGGATAACAGGATTAGGAGAGAAAAAGCCTTCAATCAATCCAGCAATTACTAATAAGACAATGATACCAAAAACGAGTTGAGCCGCTTGGGTTCCATAATATTTAAGAGCATCAATGCGTTTATATTTTCCAGGAAAAACGATCGCGCGGGCAATCAGCAGTCCGGCACCACCTGCTAGGAAAATTGCGGGAAGTTCTAATGCACCGTGAGGCAGTACAAATGCCCAAAAAGGATAGGCTAAACCATTTTGACCGACAAGGGTGGCGATCGCGCCAATTAAAAGACCGTTAAGGGCGAGAATATAAATAGTAAAAAGACCTGCGGTTACGCCCCCTGCAACTGCGCTAAAAGATACTCTAATATTATTAATCATAATGTTAGTCGAAGCAAGGGGCTCTATCCCCAAAATCGATCCCATCCAAAGTTTGCCATCCCGCACTGTTTCGATCAATCGTTCTGGCACCATTAAACTCATAAAAACCGGATCTTGCCAAGCAAACCACCAGGCGATCAGTCCCATCCCCAAAAAAATTGCCGTCGCAAGGGCAGTATAGGCACGAGTTTTCTGCACGATCGCCGGAAACCCCCAAAGAATAAAATCCCGCACCGACTGCCATTCCTGGTGGCGCGATCCTTGGTAAATTTGACTGTAACCTCGGGCAGTGAGAGTTTGTAAGTTTTGAATGAGGCGATCGCCGACACGGTGAGTTCTGGCCCGCGCTAAGTCCCCAGAAACAGACCGATACAAACTGGCTAATTCGCGAATCTCCAAGGCACTTAAAGATTTTAACCCACGTTTCTCGATTTGTCTTAATAACGCATCCAAGCGCTTCCAGTTGGCTTCTCGTCTAGCAATCCATCGTTTAAGATTCAATACAAAATCCTCCTGATTCACAAACTTTGCTTTAACATAACC
>NZ_JAYGHV010000006.1:0-39990 GCF_034932145.1 Spirulina sp. 06S082
ACTGTCAAAATCGAGAGTGAAGTCGGGAGCTATACTCAATTCATCATTGTTCTACCCCGCGCACTTCCAGGAGATAATATTGAGAACTTGCAACCCGATCGCGAGAATGAAGAGTTCTAAATTCTGGATTTGGGGTTGTTTTTTAGCAACAAATTAACTAGGGTGAAGGAAAATAGAGTCACCTGCGATCGCGGTGTCACAATGATAGAGGACGAGAACGAAACAGAACTACACCGAGAATTACAACGACTGCGACGACAAGTTGCTGAAATGGCCATGGAAAAAGCAGCCTTTGAGGTACAACGCAAGCTACTCGAAGGCTTTATCGCGATCGCCCGTTCGCCGTCTCACACTGAATTGCTGAATAATTTTCTCCGACAAACCCTAGACACTTCCGCAGAAATGACCGGGGCAGAAAAAGGCAGTCTCTTTCTCCTTACCCCATCAGGAACCATTCAAGATGCGATTTTAACCCGAGGAGATAGCGATCCTGACGGACGATTTCGCATTTTTAATACTATTCTCGATAAAGGCTTGGCCGGCTGGGTTTGTAAAAATCGTAAAATTGGCTTAGTGACAGACACCCAAGAGGACGATCGCTGGTTGCAATTTCCCGAACAACCTTACGTCGCGCGATCGGCCTTGGGAATCCCCATTCTCAGAAGAGGCGAACTTTTTGGTTTGTTAACCCTCCTGCACTCCCAGCCCAACCATTTTGGTTTTGATGAAATGAGCCTGATGCAAGCCATGGCCAACCAACTGGGCATGGTACTCGAAAACGCCCAACTTTACGGCCAATTGCAGCATTATACCGCCACCTTAAACGCCGAATTGGAGAAAGGGCGCAATATTCAAATTAATTTTCTCCCCGATCGCATCCCCCAATGGCCGGGCTGGGAAATTGCCGCCTTTTTTCAACCCGCGCGGCAAATGGCCGGAGATTTTTACGATATTTTTGCCTTATCGGGGGGTCAGGTTGGCTTAATTATTGCCGATGTTTGCGATAAGGGAGTCGGTGCAGCTTTATTTATGGGCTTATTCCGCAGCTTAATTCGCATCTTTTCGGGACAGACCAATTTAGAAGGATTGAGCTTTCGTGCGGACTTAATGGCTAATTTATTTATGGAACCCACAGAACTAGATGAGGACGGACTGCCCCTCTCGGGGAATTTTGGCGAACCCGTTAATCTGACCCATCTCAACGCTCTCAGAGCGATTCGTCTCACCAATGATTATATTGCTATCAATCACGGAGACCTGGGGATGTTTGCCACGCTCTTTTTTGGGATTTTAGACCCAGAACAGGGAATCCTAACTTATATTAATAGCGGTCACGAACCCCCCTTGCTCCTCGATCGCGATGGGAATGTTCGTGAAGAACTCAAAGCGACGGGGCCAGCTTTGGGTTTATTACCGGGGATGACCTATCGAGTCCGGCAAACTTATTTAGATTTTGGGGATGTCTTGCTGGGATATACCGATGGTATTACTGAATCTCGGGCGGTAGACGATAGTTTTTTTTCCTATAAAAGATTGCTATCGGTTTTCCAACCTGGCATATCATCTGCCCAGGGGTTACTACAGGATATTGTCGCCCGGGTGATGGAACACGCCATTGATGCCGAACAGTTTGACGACATCACCGCGATCGCAGTGCGTCGTAAGGAGAGAGATTCATGCAAGGATTAACGGTAGCGGGAACTTTGGATGCTCTAGAGGCGATCGCGCGCTATATTAAAGCGGTGGCGGACAGGGCGGGACTCGATCGCCAAACGGCTTATAATTTGCGCTTGGCGGTGGATGAAGTGACGACGAATATTATCCTGCACGGTTACAAGGAGGCGGGGATCGAGGGGCAATTACACCTGTGCGCTTCCATTGAGGCAGATTCCCTGACGATTTCTGTAGAAGATACGGGCATGACTTACAATCCCCAAAGTATGCAGGCTAAGGCCTTACACTCGGTTCAGCAACCTCCAGAACTTCGCTCTATTGGCGGGTTGGGTATTTTTTTGGCCATCGCCAGCGTGGATCGCTTCACCTACGAACAGGTTAATGGATTTAATCGCACTATTTTGAGTGTAAATATTGCTTCATCTCAATAATTTTTTATAATTTTGATATTATGTCTCAAACACTACAAGCTCAAACACTTACACTACGAGATTTAATCGATCGCTTTGACTTGACTTTAACGGAAGATGAGAATTTTTTTCCAGAATGGCAGGAAAATTTACCGGAGATTTCCGATCGCGATCGCCAACTTCTCGACAAAGTTAAAGCGGGTTACATTAACTTGCTCAATTATCCACCACTTCTTGAAGATGTGGTCAAAATGGCGATTTTAGACCCCATTTTGTTTATCGGAGATTTTTATCTCTCGCCCTTTTATGTCAAAGCTGAAGAAGCGATCGAGATCGCCTTAGAAGATGAAGGCCTAATCATTAAAGGGAAAATCGATACTTTGGTTTTCAGAGAACGATTTTGGGTGACGGCGATCGAATCGAAAAAAGCTGCTTTTTCCATTGAAGAAGCCCTTCCTCAAATTCTAACTTATATGTTAGGAAATCCCAATCCCGAACGCCCCAGTTTTGGTATGATAACCACGGGAGGAACATTTATCTTTGTTAAATTAATGCGTAGTGGAAGCAGCAATTGCTATGCAATGTCCGATCTATTTAGTATTCGCAACCGTGGCAATGAACTCTATGATGTTCTGCGAGTTTTGAAACGTCTCAGTCAGTTGGAATATTAATGAGTGGAGGACAGGCGATCGCCTTTTTTCTCGGTTAAAAATACTTGTATACTTCTTAACTTGAAATACAGCCAGCCAATGCTTTAAAAACCTGTAAGAGTTGTTGTGCCGAAGAGCGATCGAATATATTAAGAAAAGGCATTCGCAGATAGGTGGGAGGACTTCCGCGTTGCACGTATACAAATTGATATTCAGAACCATTGGTGACAACACCCCAAACCGATTCCTGATGTTCTAAACTTTTGTAAGCATAGACAAGAAGTTGAGGTAAACCAACTACCATTGAAGCCTGAACTTTCTTGGTTTCTATGACTAAAATCCAGAGGTCGGTATTGGTGGGTGTTTTCTGTTGGCTACTAACTGCAAGAATATCCAAGCGTCCAGTAATTTGCATATCATCCAGATCGATATTGATAGGAGCAATATTGGTTTCAACTTCAATTTGGATAGAGGGATGATAAAAACCCGCCAAACGTAATATAGGAGTAACAGCAATCAGCCGAATTTGCCCTTCTAGAGCTTGTCGTTTAAGGTAAGGATGAAAATCATCGCGAATTTTAATCAGTTCTTGTCGTTCTGTATCGGTAATGGGTTCTAAAGTTAAAAAAGAGGTAAAAGAACCATCATATCGAACTTGGAAACCCAAAAGGTCTTCAACTTCTTCGAGATTGAGTTGGCGTGCTTGTAATGTTACCATCGCTTTATCAACAACGCTTGTTCTTTATTGTATCAAAATGAAGGAAGCGATCGCCCTCATTCTGAGTTAAAATTGGGGAATCGATCTAGCATTAGTCTATGGATACTCTAGAGTTAAGGGATTCCCATACAGAAGAATTACGCGATCGCATTCGAGAATATAGCGATCGGCTTTCTCCAGAGAGTTTACAAATCGCGGCAGATTTTTTAGCAGAGTTAGCCGAGAGAGAAAGCAACAAAGCAACAGAAGAATTATTGAACATTCCTGGTTTTCTCACAGAATTTAAGTGGGGAAAACAGGATATTGCTAAGGGAAAAGTTAAAAATTGGCGCGAGATTCGCAGCGATATCCAGTGATGATATATGATGATATATATTGTTGAGTTATCTACTCAAGCTGAAAAACTTTATGCAAATGCCTCGCCTGCATTAGCTAAAAAACTAGCACGGTGTTTTCTACGATTGGAACAAGAATTGAAATGGTCGAACAAGCGGCGATCGCGCTTCTTCTCGGTTAAAATCAGATAATCAATTAAAATTAAAGCTATCCAATTGTTATCAAGAATTTTTGCAGCAATTCTGATTCGATCGTCTTTTGATAATTTAGAAAGTTCTTTTTGTGCTGTTTTCAGAAATTCAACAGAGTAACCTTCCATTATTTAGAGTCCTAATTCTTGTTTGACTTTCTCCCAAGGAATTCGTTCCTGATTTTCTGGGTTTTGTTCGGCTGCGATCGCATCTTGTAAATCCCAAAAATCCTCTAATTCTTCTGATTCGATCGCCACTAACTTGCCCGAAGCCAGATTTTCTAACAATCCAGAAATAGACAAATTAAAGCCATTGGCAATCTGTTCTAAATCCTTGGAGATCGCATCAGAAATGTAAATGGAATATGTCTTTTCAGATGAATGAGTTTGAGTCATCGTCCCTCGAATAATTAAGACTACTCGTACTATACTGTATTTTTCTCATTCCTATTGAGAGAGCGATCGCGCTTCTTCTTGTTTAAAATAATCGTACATTAGTAAGTCCGCGTACAAATGCTTTACAACAGGAAATTAAGAGATTTAGAAGCGATCGCTCATCCCCATAGCAAACTGGCCAGCGAAAAACAGTTCCCTGGTGACGCTTTACTGTTAGGAGGGTACCGATTCTGATAGACTTTTCCTTGGGATGAAGGCACTGCGCCCGAGAACCAATCAGAAATTTAACAAAAGAGGATAGTTCCGTGGAAAGTACGCTGGGATTAGAAATTATTGAGGTGGTCGAACAAGCGGCGATCGCTTCGGCTAAATGGATGGGTAAAGGCGAAAAAGATATCGCCGATGAAGTTGCCGTTGAAGCCATGCGCGAACGCATGAACCAAATTCATATGCGCGGACGCATCGTGATTGGGGGAGGGGAACGCGACGATGCTCCGATGCTCTACATTGGGGAAGAGGTGGGGATTTGTACCCGCGAAGATGCCAAAGACTATTGCAACCCCGATGAAGTGGTGGAAATCGATATCGCAGTCGATCCTTGTGAAGGAACGAACTTGGTTGCTTACGGGCAAAACGGCTCAATGGCAGTTCTCGCCATTTCCGAAAAGGGCGGACTCTTTGCTGCACCTGACTTCTACATGAAGAAAATTGCTGCACCTCCCGCCGCTAAAAACCATGTTGATATTAACAAGTCTGCCACGGAAAATCTGCAAATTCTGGCGGATTGTTTAGAGCGATCCATCGAAGAATTGGTGGTAGTCGTCATGGATCGCTCTCGTCACAAAGAATTGATTCAAGAAATCCGCAATGCGGGAGCGCGAGTACGTTTGATCAGCGATGGAGATGTGTCTGCGGCGATTTCCTGCGCCTTTGCTGGCTCGAATATTCATGCCCTGATGGGTATCGGTGCGGCACCTGAAGGGGTGATTTCCGCAGCAGCAATGCGCTGTTTGGGGGGTCACTTCCAAGGTCAGTTGATCTACGACCCCGCCGTGGTGAAAACTGGGTTAATTGGAGAAAGTAAGGAAAGCAATATTGCCCGATTGGAGTCAATGGGCATTACTGACCCCGATAAAGTCTACAATGCCGAAGAATTAGCGAAGGGGGAAACCGTCCTCTTTGCAGCCTGCGGTATCACCCCCGGAACCTTAATGAATGGGGTGCGGTTCTTCTCTAAAGGCGCACGCACGCAGAGTTTGGTCATTTCCAGCCAATCGAAAACCGCTCGTTTTGTGGATACGATCCATATGTTCGATCGCCCTAAATATCTGGAACTGCACTAATTGACTGATGGGTAATGGTGGGTAGTGGGCGATCGCTCATTACTCGCTATTCCCTCCCAGACTCAAGCGTTAAGTATTGTAAAGTTTAACTAAAAATATAGTCAAACAGAGTGATTTATGGTAAATTATTGTCATCATGTTTATCCAACTCAACCAAAAAAGCAGGAGTTGGTAAATTAGATAGGATTGATTGATTGAGATGTAGATGTTTTCAAGGCTGTAACTTTTAATCAACCGGGCTTTGTCCTTTTGTTGAGCATGGCAGACTCGAAAAAAATCCTCATCAATTGAACAAAAGCATTCCCAAATGCCTTTAAGGGCTATGGGATAGAGAGGTGCGTAGTTCACCCAAGGAGAATTAATCTCTCAAAGCCAAAATGAAGGGGATTTCTGAAATGGAATCCATGTCTTGTTTATATCTGACTATATTTTGGTTAACTATAAAGTTCTGTTTAGCTTAGGGATGATGACTGAATTTTCCCTGAGAGTGGGTTTATTGAGTTTAATAAATCTTGCGATCGCTTGTAAAGCTAATGAGGGAAGAGTTTGGGGCAATTTTTGGGAAAGGCGATCGGGTATTTTTCTCCAATTGTCCGGAAATAAATTAAAACTCGGTGTAGAAAGGGTTAATAAATACACCCTGATTCCTTTTCTCCTTGGCTTTTATAGTCAGGGAGTTTTTATTGGTATTCTAAATCCATCCTCGTAACCAATAAATAACAAAACCAATATATTCTTTAATTGCTTTCGTTGCTCTTTCTAGGCGATCGACATCAGGAATAAAATTCAATAATATCGCTTTTGCACTACTACTGGTTTCTTGTAAAAGCTGTTCTGTTACCAGAAAATCAGTGGGTGCGGGAATTGCTTCTATATTTTGCTTTCTAAAAATAGCCAGCGATCGCGGCATATGTAAAGCTGATGTTACTAATAACACCCGCTTCATTTTCCTTTGTTTTAAAATTTTCGCCACATTAACCGCATTTTCATAAGTATTTAATGAGTCGGGTTCTTGTATAATTGCTGAAGCTGGAATCCCGATCGCTTCCAAAAATTGTTCCGTATCTGCGGCTTCAGGAGGTCCTCCTCCTCGCCATTGTACTCGTCCCCCCGAAGCAATAATAAAAGGCGCTCTTTCTTCGCGGTATAAATGGGCAGCAAATAAAGCGCGATCGCCTTGTTCGCTAACTTCAACTGTGGAACGAGGAGGAGAAATCGGACGCAAAGAACCTCCCAGCAAAACAATAACATCTGCTTTGGGAAGTTGTCCATCGGGCAAATATTTCCACTCTAAAGACTTCACGATCGCGTTACTCACCCAACCATTCCCCGCTAATAAGAGAACCAACAGTGCTAAAATAATGGGAATGGGAGTCCAACGAGGACGAAACCAGTGAACCAGTAAGGCGATCGCCAGCAATACACAAGTGAATCCGAGGGGATATAAAAATAAGGGGAGTAGCTTGGAAAAATAGACAAACATTGATTTTGTTGTTTTTAAATCTACCGATTTGTTTTTTAGGGAGGGCGATCGGCTAAAATCTAACTAGCCAATCTTTATGATAGGAGAGGTCAAAATGGTACAGACTCCCGCTAAACCGGAAACTGAAACGCTATTACTGGGATTTCCCAAAACTCTGAAACTCCATGTTACCCAAGAACAGTTTGCCACCTTAGCAGCCAGTAATCGAGAATTACAACTGGAAAGAACCGCACAAGGAGAGTTAATTGTGAATCCACCGACAGGTTGGGAAACTGGAGAACGTAACCGCAGTATCATCGGACAATTGGATCGTTGGTATGACGAGAATGGTAGTTTGGGGAAAGCATTCGATTCTTCTACTGGATTCATTTTACCCAATGGTGCAACTCGTTCTCCCGATGCTTGTTGGATTAGTCAAGAACGTTGGGATACACTGACGGAGGAACAAAGGGGAACATTTGCCAATATTTGCCCGGATTTTGTAGTGGAGTTGCGATCGCAGTCGGATACTCTAAAATCATTGCAAGAGAAAATGCAAGAATATTTGGACAATGGCGCTAAAATGGGTTGGTTAATCGATCCCCAAAATCGAATCGTGGAAGTTTATCGAGTCGGTTTAAATGTAGAAAGATTATCAAATCCCACTGAGTTATCCGGTGAAGAAGTCTTACCGGGTTTTGTATTGAATTTACAACGGGTTTGGGGTTAGGATGACTATTTCTAACCAATAACTAACAACTATAGCAAGTCCATTTAATTTGTAAAAAAATAGGGTTTGGAGACCAAACCCCTACAACAATCAATTATGCTCGATCTAACCAAATTAGCACGACAATTACCGGGAATGAGCAATCATTTGCAACAGGAAGCGAAGATTAGTCGCCAACGTTTAGAACGATCGCGATCGCTACTGGAAGAAACCTGCGATCGCCAAGAAGAATTACTCGAAATTCAGGAAAAGTGGCGCGATCGCCTCATTTTTGCCGCCGCAACTCCTGTAGAAGCAATTGATACTTGTAAAGACTTACAACCCCCCGCCGAAAAACACACGGTATTTGCTACAGATGGCTCTCAAATATCTCCCTCTCACCACGAGATAGCCTATTGTTATCTTGTTAATGTGGGGCGCGTTATGCTGCATTATGGGCAGAGTTTACACCCCCTTCTCGATACCATTCCCGAAGTTTTTTATAAAGCCGAAGACCTGCATATTTCTAAACAATGGGGTATTCGGACCGAGGAATGGATGGGACATCGACGGACGGTTTCTGAAGCGGAAATGCTGGCGGAAATGGCTTGTCGTTGGGTGCAACCCCCCGGTCCCCATTCCGACCCTAATTTAGCAATGGTAGACGGGTCTTTGATCTATTGGTTTTTGGATGGAATGCCTTCCGAAGCCCGCGATCGCCTTCTTCCCCCTATGTTAGAAGCATGGGAGAGACTGCGGGAAAATCGCATCCCTCTCATGGGTTATCTCAGCGCTTCTCGTCACATAGAAGCTATGAATTTTCTCCGTCTTTGCGCTTGCCCTTATGAAACCCCGGACTGTTTAACTCATTGTGACTCAAGCAATTTACCCAAAGATCGAGGACAAACTAATAGGCTTCCCTGTCAAATTATCGAACCTTTGCGAGACTCGACCTTATGGGTGCATTTCCTGCAACCGGGACAGCGCGGGGCATTGTGGAAAAGTCAGGCAAAAATTATTGACTTATATCCCGAACCTTTGCAAGTTTACTTTTGTTACGTTCATGTGGGGACAGAAGTGGCTCGCATTGAAGTTCCGCGCTGGGTGGCCGAAGATGAGGAGTTATTCGAGCAATCTTTGAGTATTATGTTAGGGCAAGTTTACAAAGGTGCCGGCTATCCCGTGGCGATCGCGGAATCTCATAATCAAGCCGTCGTCAGAGGAGGCGATCGCGCCCGCTTTTTTGCGCTTTTGGAAGACCAAATGATTAAAGCGGGGTTGCGAAATGTGGGAACATCCTACAAAGACCAGTCCAAAAAGCGCTTGACGGCTTGAGAAAATCCCTGGATAATAATATCCAAGGCAAATCACTAATTCAGAGAATCTAGCTTTTCTTGGAGTTCTTGAGGCGATCGCGGTTGCCAATTTTCTCCCAATAAGCGTCGCAACATTTCTATTGCTTCTTCTCGTGTTTGTCCCGTATTGCCCTCGTGTCTGCGCCAAAACGCATCCCACCAGTCCGGAGGTTCAACTTTATTCCCATCGTATTCTGTGGGTCGTCCTGTCTCCCCATCAACGACTAAACTGCCTACATAGTCTGCATCGGCATAGACGCGATCGATCTGGTCTTTAATCTCTCGCAGATCCTGTTCGGAAACAACCCCATTACTGGTGGCTTTATAAAACTGTACCGTGACTCGGATAGGAAAATCGGGATCTCGTTCGATCGCCAAATTGTCGATTTCAGTGAAGGGTCCTTCAATTTCACCGTGACCGATAACAGCAGCCTCAACGTCGCTACGGGCGCTGCTTTCAGGGGCAACTTCAGACATTACCATATTATCGTCCATAGCACCCAATCCAGGGCGCAAGGGCTGTTTCTGTTTGAGGGGAACTTGGATTAACATGACCATATTTAACCCTTCTTCTCCTGCTGCTTCTGGGGTGGGATCGGTTGTGGTATTTTCCGATCCTCCCGATGTTTGAAAGTCGCTGAGACGTTGACCCGTCAAACTAGCCCGATCGCCGTTTTGGTTGAAAAATAAACGCTGTCCCCAAGTCCCCCCCGCGTCAAAAGCATCTCGTTTATTATCAATTACCGTAACGCTTGTGCCTTCCCGCGTCGCTAAAATAGTGAGAACGGCGGGATCTCCCTCATAGGATTGATAATTGAACAAAACAGGATTAAATTCTGCTTTCCCGTCTCGGGGAATGGGGAGAAAACAGGCTTGGGCAGAAACCAGAACATGGGTATCGCGATCGGCCAGTAATGATGTTTCGCGACCGTCCCAAGAGTCCGGCTTGTTTAAATACTTTCGTAAATTTCCTAAAAGTTCTCGCAAGGATACCTTTTGTAAGGATTGTCCCTTTTCATTACCTGCGAGGAGAAAGAAGCGATCGAGGGGAATATCGGCGGATTTGTCGGTAAAATTGGGATGACGAATGACGGGCATTAAATGCAGTTGATATTCATCTGTGCGAGGATTGTGCTGTTGCACTTGAATGGTCATATCGCTAATATTCGGTCCAACCGCAGAGTTATTGTAGCGTCCTGTATCCTCCCAAGTGACGTTGAGGATATTTAACCCGAATTGCTGCGCTAAGGTTTGCGATCGCCCATGGGAAACCATGGCGACGGTTTTCTGCACGATCTGCTGATAAAAGGTGTAATCAACATAACTCATTTGTCTGGGGGCTTCCTGCTTAACAATTTGTTTCACAACAGGAGAAGATTCAGGAATGGCGATCGCGCTAGAGGTTAAACTAAGAGGAATACCCAAAGCAAGAGTAAGGGCAAGATGTCGTAATTGCATGGCTTGATCTGATCGTGGTGATGATGTTTTTACGATAGGGCAATTCCTCGCAGCGATCGCCAGAGTTACCGTTTTGGCAACGGCGATCGCCTATCTTAAAGAGGCCATCTGACAGCGATCGAGGGCGGCGATCGCGTGCAGTCGAATGCTGGGAGTATTGTGATCTTGCAAGGGAACTAAAACCTCTCTTGCGTCCGGTTCTCCTAATTGTCCCCATGCTTGAATGAGAAACTTTAAAATGTGAGGAGATTTGAGAGCAGGAGATGAAGAAGAGAAAAAATCAAGCAGCACTCGAGTCGCACGAGATTTAAGGTGAGGGGTTTCCATTCGCCCTAAAACGCGAATGGTTTCTAATAGCTTTTCCTGGTCTTCTGAAGAGAGGATTTTGTGCAAGCATTCTAGACTTGCTTCTGTCTCATTCCACGCTAAAGCACGGATGAGGGTGAGTTGCAAGGAAATAGGAGTCACCGGAGATTGGAAGACGTGAAAGAGAGTTGCGGCTGCTTCGGAGGTTTTCAATTTGCCGATCGCGATCGCCGCTTGTTGACAAATTTCTAAGTTTAAATCGTATAAGCGAGGGGTTAAAAGCGTTAATAAATCTAATTCTGAAGTCAAATCTCGCCACAATCCCAAAGCAATAACCGCTTCTTTCCTCACATTTGTATCTAGGTCGTTTAAGGCTTCGATTAAGATAGGAATAAAACGGCGATCGCGAATCGTTCCCAAGGTTTCAATAACAATAGTGCGAATTTGAGCATTTTCATCGTCTACCACGGTTAATAATGACTCGATCGCTGCGGGATGGCGAATCTGGGAAAGTGCCTGAGTTGCCAATCGACGGGACTCGGGTTGTTGTAGTAACTGTGCTAAAGTGGCGATCGCGGATTCCCCCAAATTGGCCAATGCTGATGCAGCAATGGAGGTTAATTCCTCATCTTGCGATGTTTGCAAGCACCCCATCAGCGCCTCGATCGCTAAAGGGCGATCGAACTGCCCTAAAATACTACCAGCAAAGCAGCGTTCCTCCATCTCAATCTCCTCATCCTCAAGAATTTCGATTAGAGGAGGAATAACGCGATCGCCAAATTTAGGGAGAATTTTGGCAACTTCCCACCGATCCTGAAAATCGCCATAGTTCAAAACCGTTAAAGCTAAATTGAGAAACTCTTCATCAAAGGGCGTTTTTCCGTCCTCCGTTAACGGCAATTGCTGCAAGCAATAATTCACTTGCAACCAATCATTGTTTTGAGTTGCACTTTTGGCTTTTGCTAAAATCTCCAGCATTTTTTCAATGAACAATTACCAATGATATAACAATGATGCAATTATGGCTAATTTTACTTTTTTTAGGTTGCAGAAGTCCAATTTGGTTTCTCAATATGACGGTTCATCTAGGGCGATCGTGCAATTATCGCATCGGTTTATTGCGAAAAAAGAAAACTTCTTGATTGGTGGATATTAACTTTCTATGTTTAAGTTTGAACGCCGTTGCAGCGCCAAAGAAGAAATTACAATACCGATGGAGAGTAAGAGCATAATGGTTGAAATAGCATTAATAGCGGGAGTTACAGATAATTTAATCATACCATACACAAAAACGGGTAATGTTGTTGAGCCAACTCCGTTTGTGAAAAAAGTAATCACAAAATCATCTAGTGATAAAGTAAAAGCTAATAATGCACCACTGAGGATACCCGGTGCAATTAACGGTAAAGTAATGCGTTGAAAAGTTTTCCATTCATTTGCACCTAAATCTGATGCAGCTTCTTCCAAAGTAGGATCGAGTTCGGCAATTTTTGCTCTAACAACCACTGCAACATAAGAGATATTAAAAGAGACATGACCGATAATAACAGTAGGTAAACCTAAAACTAAACGGATTCCTGTTATATTTTCTAACAATTGAAAAATAAAGCTAAAGAAAATGAGCAGGGAAATTCCCATTGTAATATCGGGAATAATAATGGGAAGAAACAGGAGTCCTTCTAAAATTGTACGTCCTCGAAAGCGAAATCTTTCCATTCCTAACCCGATCGCGGTTCCTAAAATTGTCGCCAAAATCGTCGAAATTCCTCCGACAATAATACTATTTCCTAGTGCAGACCAGATTTGAGTATTAGCTGGGCTTCCATTCCCCATTAAACCGGCAAAAAGGTTGAGATACCAATCGAGAGTAAAACCGCGCCAAACCGCAGTCGATCGCGATTGATTAAAAGAGTAGATAATCAGAATTAAAATAGGGGCATAGAGAAACGCAAATGCAGCAATAGAGTTTAACCATAGCATTGTTTTTCCGCCAGAACGGATTAACAAATCTATTTTTTTACTTGAGGTTGGCATGATAGTCATTTTTCTTCTGAAACTCTAAAATAGATAATAATTGGGAGTAATACGATCGCCATCATCACAATGGATAAAACAGACCCAAAAGGCCAATTTCTGGCTGCCAGAAATTGACTTTGAACCAAGTTTCCCATCATGAGTGT
Organism: Spirulina sp. 06S082; assembly: GCF_034932145.1. Taxonomy (NCBI): domain Bacteria; kingdom Bacillati; phylum Cyanobacteriota; class Cyanophyceae; order Spirulinales; family Spirulinaceae; genus Spirulina; species Spirulina sp. 06S082. The sequence continues at coordinate 13,188 of NZ_JAYGHV010000006.1, forward strand.
TTTGGCACCTCCTAAAATATCTGGTGTTACAAATTCTCCCACGGCTGGAATAAAAACCAGTAATGAACCGGCAACAATTCCGCGATAAGTTAAGGGTAAAACAATTCTGGTAAAAGTGCGCCAATCGTTTGCACCTAAATCGTGGGAAGCCTCAATCAGGGAGAAATTGAATTTTTCAATGGTTGAATATAAGGGTAAAATCATAAAGGGAAGATAGCCATAGATTAAGCCGACGGAAACAGCAAAGGAGTTAAACAGTAATTCTAAAGGTTCATTGCTAATGCCTAGGCTTTGAATAATAATATTGATGACCCCTTCACTTCTTAATAAAACAATCCACGCATAGATTCTGACGAGAAAGTTTGTCCAGAAAGGAATTATCGTTAAGAGTAAGAAAATATTGCGCCATTGAGGGGGACGAGTTGCGATGAAGAAAGCGAGAGGATAACCCACTAATAAACAGGCAAATGTGGTTAAGAAGGCAAGATAAAGGGACCGGAAAAAGACCGTCCAATAAATGGGATTAACAAGACGTTGATAATTTTCTACTGTTAATATCCAACTCACTCCTCCATAAGTTCCTCTTTCGAGAAAGCTATAAACGAGAACAATGCTTAAAGGGAAGATAAAAAAGAAGATTAGCCATAATGTTGCAGGAAAAAGGAAGACAAAAAGATTGAGTTTTTTTCGGGTATCTGTCTGAAAATATGAATAGTTTAGTTGAGTAAAGTTCATAATCAAAAAATTGAGTATTAAAATTTATGTACTTTTCCAAAGCCAGAGATGATTATCGTGATAAATCAACTTTGTTTCTAAATTGTACTCGCTTTCAAGGGTTTGGAGAAATCGATCTGAGGTATTTAAAAAATAGAGATCGCTAAACTCAGAAGGGAGATCGGGTATTATCTCCCAATCGAAGCGATCGCCACTATTATTAATTAAAAGCAAATTGAGATTAGGGTCGAGGGCATGACTCAATGCTAGGATGTTTCCTGAGTTAATACCAAAGGAGACGGTAATTAATAAAGGATTGTTACTTTGCGCGATCGCCTGCACGATTTTGGGATTATTAAAGCTGACGACTTTGTTCCATGATGTTTCTGAATTAACATAAAATAAGCAGGAAATCAAGCCTAATGTAATAATTAATAATGTTATACTTTTCTGCAAGCGAGGCTTATGAGTTGGTGTGGCGAGTAAATAGGCGATCGCAATTTGTATTCCTAAATACATGGGAACTAGATAGCGGCTGGAGGTCGATCTCTGTCCTCCTAAGATGAGGTCGGGGAGGACAAGAAACAAGGGTAAAGTTAAAGTTAGGATCAGAATAAACAGCCAAATTTGCCGAGGAGTATTGCGACAGAGGAAATAGAAAGCAGAGAAAATCAGTAATAAAAGGAAAGGTAATGTACTATAATTTAATAGAGTATTAAAACCAAACTCGTCCACGATAAAAACAAAACCATGACTGAAGTGCATTGCCCATAATTTTAGCCAGATCGAGAAAGGAAGAGGAAAAGCAGTCCAACTTGTACCTTTTGACGAATTTATAATCATAACCGTCAACCAAGGAGAAAATGCTAGTAGAGAAAAGATCAATGCAGTAATATAAAACAATACCGATCGCGTCCAGCGAAATTTTTCAATAATAATGAGATATAGTCCTTGTCCGATCGCCATAATTCCCGATAAAGGAAAGGTATAAAATCCTAGAGTTAAGGCGATCGCATAGCCTCCCCAATTTTTGAGATTTTCTTGGGGTTTTGCCTCGTTATGAGTGCAGCGAATTGCCCGTAATAATAGAACACTAACCAGTAAAGTTAAAACTGTCCAGAGGCTATATTCTCTTGCTTCTCGGGCATATATTACAAAATAGGGAGAAAGTGACACGATCGCGATCGCCATCCAGCCAATTAACTCCGATCGAAATAATTCCCAACACAACCAATATAAACAAGGAAAAATTAAGAGGCTGATGATTACAGAAAAGCAGCGAATTGCCGTAATAGAAAAGCCAAAAATATTCGCCCAAAGTCTCAGTAAACCATAATAAAGCGGTGGGTGTTCGTTCGCGTCTGTCGCCAGCACTTTTATGGTATCCCAAAAGTTTTTCTCTGGACTCGAACTTTGATATTTTTGTAAATCTTGGACGCGAATTATTTCCCCCGTAAAAACTGCCGATCGGATTTCATTTTTAGTATAACCAGCAATTCTCGATGATGTTAAGGCTTCATCATGCCAATAAACTTGGCCGTCTAAATTGTAGAAGCGGAAAAAGATGCCCAATATTAATACAATAATGAAAAACCAGTGTAATTTTGTGGGGCTTTTTACTTCTTTCATTACTACTTCTTATCCACCTCCGACAATGGTGACAATTTCGAGGCGATCGCCGGCTTGCATTTTCGTACTTTGCCAATATTGTCGATGCAGAATCTCCCCATTATACTCAACCGCAACCAAACGAGGATTGAGTCCAATTTGTTCGAGAACTTGCGGTAAAATGCTATTTTCTGGACAGTCTAAAGACTCCCCATTCACTTGTAAAATAATTGTTTGTTTTTGCTTCATTGATAATTACTAATAGTTTTAAGTTGAGCCAGAAAATATTGTGTTGTTAAAGTAGGTTGTTCCGCTTGCATAATCGCCCGGACAATAGCAACTCGTTTTATACCCCCTTCAATAACTTCACTAATATTTTGTTCGTTAATCCCGCCGATCGCGAACCAAGGAATCGGACAATTAGCCGCCACATAACGCAGATATTCAAAACCCGCCGCCGCTTTTCCAGGTTTAGTCGGAGTTTCATACACCGGACCCGCGCCAATATAGTCGGCACCCTCCGCGATCGCCTTATCCATTTCGCCTCGATTTGTGGTAGAACGACCGATAAGGCGATGAGATCCCAACAATTGTCGTGCCAGTTCAATCGGGACATCCTGCTGTCCTAAATGGACTCCATCCGCCTCCACCGCTAAGGCAATATCAACGCGATCGTTGACAATAAATAGCGCCCGATAACGATGACAGAGATCGCATAATTTTTGCGCTTGTGCCAGTCTTACCGTATCGTCAGCACTTTTATCGCGATACTGCACCAGAGTTAAACCCCCTTGCAGCGCCGCTTCCACCACCGCAAATAATTCTTGAGAAGGAGAAGTGACCAAATAAAGCAACGACTCCTCTAAAAGTTGATAGCGACTCGCGCCAAAAAGCTGACTTTCCAGAACATAAGTGCGATAACGAACCTGTTTCGCCGCCGCCGCCATTTCTGGACGTTCCAATTTTGCGTACTCCTCCAACACCCGCAATGCTTCTTGGACGCGGCATAAATTGGCTTGTAGGACTTGTTTAATATTGCTTCTAGTTTCCTCTTGGGGATGGGATAGATCGGTGCCAGGATCTCCGAGAGTATCCCGCGCCAAGCGAATATCAGTAGTGTGCCAAGTGGCAATTTCTTGGCGCATTTCCTTGCACTCTCGGGTCAGTTGGCGATCGCTTAAGCCAAAGCGACACCATTCCTCAATAATTCTTAATCCTTCTCGCGCCCTGTCTAGATTGGCATCTAAAATCCGATAGACGACCTGCATTTGCCACAAATCATCTTTGTTTTGCTCGCCCATTTAACTGATTTTTCCTTCAACTACCTTAGAAATTCGCAAACTCAATGCAATTAATGTACCAGCAAATGCCAACGCGATCGCGCCACGTATTCCGGTTGCGGGAATTCCCTTCACGGCGACGAATATACCGTCAAAAAAGCTCATGGCTGCACTAAATCCCCCGAAAAAGAAACCAACTCCCAACCCCGATCGCCTCGACGAGACCAATCCTAAAACATAAGGTACCATGCCATTGAGGATGAGACTGAAGCAAAATGCCAGTAAAACCGAGGCGATCGCCACCACGAAACCACTGGGAATAAAAGTTACCACTTCCAACATGGCGATCGCGCCACCAATTCCCACTAACATCCCCCGACTATTACCCAATTTAACCGCCAATTTTCCGGCGGGAAGTGCTGCTATAGCCATCCCCAAACTAAATCCTGTCATACCCCAGCCCGCATTCTCCGCCAAGAAACTGCCATAAACCGGTCCCAAAGTGGCAAATAAAAAGCGCAGTCCCCAAGCAATTCCCACACCGGTCCCCACAATCAAAAACACCGTCGGTAACGTAATTTTCTCCTCCGCAGAAATCTCCGCATTAGCCGGACTTTCCTCCGGTTGAGGCAGATCTGGCGGGGTGACAAAGCGTAAAAAAGCAGCCCCCCCTAATAGTGCTACAGAGCCGATTGTAAAAGCAAACGCCGGACCCAGCCCCAAAATAAAGCCATAAGCTGTAAATCTTAACGCCCCGACCAATTGCTGAATGAGAGTCAAACAACTCGCTGCGAGGGGTAATTCCAGAGGAGGGGCAGTTTTTCCCAGTAATACCACGGCGGGGCTGCGAAAAACTGCCATGGCCGAAGCCCAGGCGATCGCCACAAAAGGAAAAATGGATTTAACCAGCGTCGAGGACTTTCCGAAAATGGCGATCGCGGGAATGCCAATAAAGAAAGCCGATGCGAGGATAACTCCTCCCGCAATAAAAGGAAACCGCGTCCCCATAAACCGTTGAAAGCGATCGGACAGACCCCCAGAAATAGGTTCAATAATCGCTTCCAAAGCGTGTTCGATCGTTAAAAGAACAAGGGACAATTCCTTCGCAAAACCCAACTGTGTCAATAATTGCGGCAAATATAAAGCATAAATAACCCATGTTAGGGTAATCGCTCCTTGCACTGCCGTAATCCCGCCCACGCGCCACCATAAAACTCGATCTCGTGTCATTGCTTGCTTGCCCAAATTCTTTATGATTCCATTGTGCCTTCTCTGTTAGCTTGAATGCTTTGTGAAGCGATCGCAACAATCGGTTAGATTATCCTTAAGATCGGAAAATTAATCTAGAGTTATTCTTTCCATTCTGTTCTCAATTCTTCGATAACGCGATTTAAACCCACAGAATTTGAGGCTTTAAAAAGCAAACAATCCCCTGGTTGTACTGTTTGTTTCAACTCTGCAACAACTTCATCATGGGTTGCAAAACAAACAGTAGGAATATTTTGAGAACCGATCGCGATCGCTTCAGCTTGGCGATCGTCAGCTAAAATTAACACCCGATCTAACTGTAATTCTTGAGCCACCTCCCCCACCTGTTGATGTAACTCCGCCGATTTATGCCCCAACTCCTTCATCGTCCCCAAAACAGCAATATGACGTTGTGCGGGAGTTTCTTTTAATAAACGTAATGCTGCAACCATCGACTCAAAACCCGCATTATAAGTTTCATCCAAGATGGTAATATTTTCCCCTAATTGATAACGTTGAGCGCGACCCTTGGGCAACTCCAAAGATATACCCGATAATAAAGGCTGCCAATCTAGATTAAGCACCTTTGCCACCGCCAAAGCAGCCAAATAATTAGAGGCATTGTGACGACCTAATAAAGGCAACGGAAAAGATTTTCCTTCTACTCGTAATGTCTGAAAATCTAGCAATTCTCCCCGCAAATCTCCCTTTTCCAACCCATAAGTTATCGTTTCCCCCTGCCAAACCGTCGCCGCCGTTTGCATGAGAAGCTCATTATCCGCATTTAAAATAGCAATACTATTATCCGGCATCGTCGCCAGTAACTCGCATTTTGCCCGCGCGATCGCCTCCCTAGACCCCAATAAACCGATATGTGCCGTCCCAACATTGGTAATCACGCCAATCGTCGGAGAGGCAATTTCCGTTAATTCCGCAATTTGTCCCTCACCCCGCATTGCCATCTCAATAACCGCATAATCGTCATTCTCTGACAATTCCAATAGCGTCTTCGGTACGCCAATTTCATTGTTATAATTCTTCTGAGTTTTGAGAACTTGCCCCCGCGTTGCCAAAACTGAGGCAATCAGTTCCTTTGTTGTTGTTTTGCCCACAGATCCCGTAATACCAATAATCGGAATTTCAAAGCGATCGCGCCACCAATTGCCCAACCTTTGATAAGCCCGTAATGTATCCTTAACTTGCAACTGAGGAATAGTGTCGGGTAAATCCCTGAAGGGATCTCGAGCAATAATAAGTGCTTTTGCACCTTTATCCACTGCTGCTGCCAAAAAATGATGACCATCAAAAGTTTCTCCCTGCAATGCTAAAAATGCTTCTCCAGGTTGCAAGGTACGGGTATCCGTATTAATCCCCGTCAGTAAAACAGATGGGGACAGATTGGGGAAATCGTGGGAAAGTTCGAGAATTTCCGGCAATTGGGCAAGAGAGACAGTAAAAGACATAATGGGAAATAAAACAGCAATCTTCCCCAGAAGCTCCCTTGCGAGGAGAATAGAGGACAGATAAAGAAGTCGTCAAAGACTCTAGAGGGAGAAGTACGGAAATGTCAAGCAAATTATCCTAAAGTTCTATGAAGTTTCGGTGGATTTTACCAAAGCGCATAAAAAGCAAGCAAGTTATCATAAAACTATAAGAGTAGAGATTTGAGTCAGGAACTCACTGATTCGCTTTGCTCAGACTCCCTTGTTTGTGGCAATTCCTCTCCCGCTAACCCTATCGGGTCTAACGGGAGTCCCCTTGCCACATCTTTGATGGGAATCCATTCAGAATACTTTTTTTCAGGCCAGCTTGTGCGTGCATCTTATCTTCAAATTCCCATTACCCCCATCTATCCTTTAGTGAAATGCCAACAGCCCTAGTTTTAATTAAATAATTGGAGGGCTGAAAGCAGTGCCAACCTTGACTAGCTCCTATCTCAGACCCACCCGCCAAGAAGACCAACGTTTGTACGATCATCTCCTTTACTGCGTACAGACGGAAACTCCCGAAGAAACAATTGAGCGCTTTCGGCGCTTGTTTATCGGGGGTCGAAACTACGATCCTCTGGACGTGAGAATTGCCCTAGAAACCCTTGCCAGCGAGAAAGAAGACGAGGAAAACTTTTATTTTCTCCTCAATCGCTGCTGTCACATTCTCATTAATCGCTGGCAAACTCAACCCCAGAACCGTTGGGCAATTGTTCAATTGGTAGAAGTGTTTCGCTTTATTCCCCCCGTCGGCTCCGTGCAGGCTCGAGGTGCGCGTCGCTTGCGGCAATTGGTGCGGGACTTTCGAGAAACAGAACAGTTTTTGACCTTACAACGACTGGCGAGAGTGATCGGCAATACCATCGAAGATCGCGGCAAACTGCGTCCCTTGCACGATCGCAATGGGGAAGGCAATCTCGTGGGCACCTTGATCAATCGCTATCCTTACCTTCACGAACATTGCTTGCTCAGTCAGGATAGCAGCTACGAACACCAACAAACCGTGCGCCAAATTCGCGATCGCCTGCAACAGCAATTTGAGTTCGATCTCTCCCACTATGTCACCTATCAAGTTCGTAAAGCTGCTTATTCCCAGGGCGATCGCCTAATCCAACCCGTAAAAAACCCCACCTTATTGAGTAGCCGAGAACTCGGAGTAGCCGTGCGCCAATTTTCCGGACGCATTGAAGGCGATCGCACTCATCGAGACATGGCCAAGAATTTTCTCACCCACAGCCTGCAAGCGTCCTCCTATCGCAACTTTAAGGAAGACCTCTACGAATATCTTACCGCTTCGGTAGACCCTCAATATGGCAATCAGAAATTTAATGAAAAACTCTACGATCGCCTGAAAAATACCCTCTCCCGTTACGATCTGCAAAAGCCCAATAATAAACTTTTATTGCGAACCTCCAGTCATTTATTAAATTTTTTGGTCGTAGAAAGCCCCCAGCGTCCCGATCATTATGTTTTTGTGGATTTAATCACCAATTTAGGAGCAACGCCAACCGTCGTTTTACTCTTAAAAATTACCCTACTCTGCAATCAAGTGAAGCCCCATCTCGAAAAACGCTTTTCGATTTTATTCAATCATTACGAGTCATCCACCGAAGAGGGGGTTCCCTGGTTGGTCAAATCGATGGAAAATATGCACATTGCTTTTAGCGTTCATTTTGGCTCTGTCGATCTCTCTCATTTACAGAAAATGCTTTAGGGGAATTGATATTTGACGGTTGTGGATGAACTTGAAAATTTTGGTCACGAAAAAATTTGGGCTGTCTTTTCTCAGAAATCGCCACTTAGGAAATCAAGCGGTAAAAACCTATTACGCTCTCGCTGAAGCCTGCTTAATTGGGGCAGTTTCCGGCATTGCTGCTCTTTTACTCAAAAAAGGGGTGGGATTTGTAGGGGGATTTCGCCTCTCCCTGGTTGAAGATATGGGAATTTGGATTCTACCACTGTTTGGATTTATCCTTTGTTGGGTGGCTGGGTGGTTGGTAGAACATCTCTCTCCCGCAGCCAATGGGGGTGGAGTCTCTCAAGTTAAAGCCGCCCTCGCCAAATTCCCGATCCCCCTCACATTGCGGGTTGCGATCGTGAAAACCCTCGGCGCAATTTTAGTCTTAGGGGGAGGTTTAACCCTCGGGCGCAGGGGCGCTACAGTACATATCGGAGCAGCTTTAGCCGGGCAACTTAGTCAATGGGTGCCCACCTCCCCCCAACATCGCCGCCAAATGATCGCCGCCGGAGCCGCCGCCGGATTAGCTGCCGGATTTAATACCCCGATCGCCGGGGTTCTCTTTGTGGTGGAAGAACTGTCTCGGGATATGTCGGGGCTAACCCTAGAAACTTCGATTCTTGCTTCCTTTACCGGTTCCGTTGTCTCTCGCTTATCGGGATCGGCGGATCTCAATCTACCTCAAGCAATACTCGTTCCCCAGATCGTCAACGAATTTACCCCCCTCGATATTCCTTTCTATATCCTCTTGGGAGTTACTGCTGGGGTTTTGGGGGTTTTCTTCAATCGCGGGATGTTGTGGAGTCGCACCTTACCCCGCCGTTTAAATATCCCCATGTCTTGGCGCTTGGGGTTCATCGGTTTAATTTCTGGGACGGCAATCGCTTTCTCCCCAGATGTCTTCCGCAATAATGCCGGATTGCGGGATTTTTTAGTTACGGGAGAAGCAGATCTGCAAAAAATTGCGATCGCCTTTATGCTTCATTTTGGCTTGACCATCCTCGCTTCCGGGGCGGGGGCTCCAGGGGGACTCTTTGCCCCCTCTTTAGTTCTCGGTTCTGCCCTAGGCTCTCTGATTGGCGGTATTGGTTTGTTATTGGGGGGGGTGAGTTCCCAAACTACTTATGCTTTGGTGGGTATGGGGGCATTTTTCACCGGAGTGGCGCGGGTTCCGGTGACGGCGATCGTGATTGTCTTTGAATTAACCACGGATTTTCAATTGGTTTTACCCTTGATGATTAGTTCGGTTGTTGCTTATGGGGTAGGGGAAGCCTTACATAAAGGTTCTCTCTATCAACACCTCCTCGAAGCAAGCGGCATCAAATTGAAGGATGAGGAAGGCAATCACGATGTTCTCGAAGATTTAACCGCCGCCGATGTCTTACAGGCTCGAATGGACACTTTACCCCTCGATCTCACTGTTGAAGAAACAATTCAGGCTTTTTCCCGTTCCGAACATCACGGTTTTCCGGTGGTTGATGAAGGAAATCTGGTGGGAATGGTGACGGAAACCCAGCTTGCTAATTTGGGGGGCATCTCTCGCAAATCTCCCCTCCGTCAAATTATGACCCACAATCCGATCGCGGTTCATCCCGAAGCGACTTTAAGTGATGTACTTTATTTGATGGATCGCTATCAGATTTCCCATTTGCCGGTTACGGAGGGGCGAAGATTGGTGGGGATTATTACTCGTAGCGATCTCATTCATGCCACCGCCGATCGCTTGCGGGTGAATCAATCTCAGGGCGATCGCGAACCCGATCCCTCTTACTCGATCTATCACGTTCGCGCTCCAGTCACGGGGAAAGGGCGTATTTTACTGCCTCTCTCTAATCCCCATACAGCAGCAACAATGCTGGAAATCGGACTGGCGATCGCTAAGATGAGAAATTGCGAGTTGGAATGTTTGCACGTCATTTTGATCCCCCTCCACAATCTTCCCGCTCAAACGGCGGTGGATGAGTCGGAAAGTCACAAATTGTTGGCAATGGCGCAGGATAAGGCGCAGGAATGGGGTGTTTCTTTACACCTGCAAATTCGGGTTGCTCACAATACTGCGCGGGCTGTTTTGGATGTTGTGCGGGAACGTCATATCGATCTACTGCTCATGGGCTGGAAGGGATTTACCACTACCCCCGATAAGATTTTTGGGGATGCGATCGATACATTAATTCATCAGGCTTACTGTGAGGTTGTTTTGGTGAAATTAGGGCAACACAAATATTCCTATCCTTTAGCTCCCACAGAGTCCAGCACTTGGCTAATTCCCACGGCGGGGGGTCCAAATATGCAGCGAGGGATGGAACTGTTACCCGCTTTTGCTTTGTTAACTCCTTCTCCTCATTTATTATTATGTCAGATTCATACTCCCGATGGTAAAAAAATCGATACGAGGATGTTGGAGGAAACTGCCGATCGCCTCAGAAAACAAATGGAAACTGTTGTACAAACGGTTTCTTGGCGCTCTGATAACCCAGTCGATGCGATCGTGCAATTGTCAGAGGTGAAGCTATGCGACCTCACTATTATTGGCGCAAGTCAGGAAGGTTTAATGCAACAGGCTATGCACGGCAATATCCCGGAAGCGATCGCTTCCGGGATAAAAGGAACGGTAATTTTAGTCCGAGGTGCTTTAAATTAGGGTTGAGAGAACAGAATCGATGAAATAGTTTAAAGGAAATAGGTTAAAGGCAATAAGTTAGGGAAACATATCTAGCAACTCTGTTAAGGGATGAAATAAACCTGGGTCATCATCACGATCACGCCTAAGCTCATCATCACTAAAGCTGTTGCTAAACCAACAGACTGACCGATTTGCCCAACTTGATTTTGGGGCGGAAATTTTATAGTCATTATGCTGTTTTTTTAAAAAAGTTTTTTTTGTATATCTTTAATAATATCAAGAAAATGTAAAGAATAACCATCAATCAACAAATTTCTTTATCTAACTTTACTGATTTTAATCTTAATATTTTCTTTATTATTTTGGAATTGCCTTTATAGCAAGGTTTTTACCGGATCGAAAGAGGTTTGCAAATCAATATGTTTAAGTTTTCTGTCAGGATTGGCGATCGCCCTCTCTCTCAATTTGTCAGGGTTTAGCTATATTCTGCGATTGAGGCGCATTCCTCGACCCCTCATAATTTTCTGAGGTAATAATCTCTCGAAAAAAGTTATTTTGTCAAACCATGTTCGAGGGCATAGCGAACTAATTCCGTGCGACTATTCGTGCCTGTTTTGCTGAAAAGTCGGCTGACGTACTTTTCGACATTGCGAACGCTAGTTTCGAGTTGGCTGGCAATTTCTTTGTTCATTAAACCTCGAGCAACGAGATCGAGAACGCTTTGTTCGCGAGGGGTCAGTTCAATTTTAATGGGGGAAGCAATGGGAATAATACCGGGTTTTTGGTTGAGCATTCCCTTGATCGCGGCCAGTTCTTTGACAATTTCATCGAGTTTTGAACCCTCCTCATTCGCCTCACTACTCGCGTTGCGTCGTTGGAGAAGATTGCGAACGATCGCCATGAGTTCGTCAGGTTCAAAGGGTTTGGGAAGGTAGGCATCAACGCCAGCTTTATAGCCTTGAATGCGATCGGTAGTCATACCTCGAGCCGTGAGAAAGACCACGGGAAGAGTTTTAAAACGCACGTCATCTCGCAATTGTTGCAAAAATTGGTAGCCGTCCACTTGAGGCATCATAATGTCAGAAATGACGAGATCCGGGGCATCTATTTCGAGAATTTTCCATGCTTCCTCCGCACTAGGAACCGCAGTGACGGTAAATTCCTCATCATCTTCAAGATAGGCCTGCACGGCGGCTCTTAATCCCGGTTCATCGTCAACGAGCAAGAGTTTCGGTTTATCTGACATTTCAATTTCCATCACAATTATCCTTGCCTTGGCCTTTCCAATTGTAACCCACCCCAGAATCAGGAAAAACGATGGGGCGCGATCGCGCAAAAATAGTCAAAAAATTCAACGGATAGCCGGCATTTTTGTCGAAAGACGATCTAAACTAACTCTTAAGGCGTAACGCGATCTCCCGTCTCGTACATCAAACCCATGACAACTGCCACTGCAACTGAGAACGACTTTAAATACAGTCTTGAAGATTCCATCGGTCAGGGAATTTTCAGTACCACCTATCCCGCAACGGAAGTTAACTCCAATAAACCCGTCATCATCAAAACGTTGGCGGCCAGTCTTCACGATCATCCCCATTTCGATCGCTTCTGCGGGCATTTTCTCGACCTCAGCCAACATCTCGCCCGAGTTTCTCATCCTCACCTCCCTGGAATTTGGGAAAGTTTTGCCGAAGAAGGCGTTCCCTATGTAGTCTGCGATCGCATTCTCGGGCAGAATCTCGCGGATAAAATTGCTTCAGAAGGTGCCGTATCCGAATCCCGCGCCAAAAGGTGGATCGAGCAAATTGCTGCAGCCGTCTCTACCCTTCACGCTGCCAACTTGCAACATCTCGATATCCAACCGCGCAATATTATCTATCGTCCCCAAACCGATGACGTGGTTTTGGTGGACTTAGGCATGGCCTGCAACCTCACCCCAGAAATTCGTCAAACCCACGCCAACCTTATCGCCCCAGGCTATGCCGCGATCGAACAGTACGATCCCAAGGGGAAAACTTCCACCGCCACGGATATTTACGCCCTCAGCGCCGTCTTTTACTTCTTATTAGCGGGAAATCCTTTACCACCAGTCCCCCTACTCGAACATATTCCACCGGAAAAGTGGCAAAAATTTCCCGAAAGCATCAGTCTGGAAATTAAGCAGGCGATTTTACAAGGCTTGGCGACTCCGAATAAACGCCCGCAAACCTTAGAAGCCTGGTTAGCACTGTGGCATCCCGCCCCTATTCCTGAACCGGCTGAGGCGATCGTGCCGAAATCTCCTCCCGCAGAAACTCAACCACAAACCAAGTCGAAACTTCCCGCAGAAACCCCTCCCGAAAAGCGTTCCCCTGTTGAACTGCCTTCTGTCCCGGCAACTCCACAAAACAGTTCTCCTGCAATCTTAGAAGAACTAGAACCTTCTGGGAATTCTACCCCTCAGCAGAAACCAGAGAAACGCGAAAAAACCGATCGCAAGACCTCCGTTGTTGCCGGAAAAACGCCGCGCAAGGGCAAAAAACCGTCGAAAAAGCCCCCAAAAGCAGCAAAATCAACAAAAGCCAAACCTGGGGCAAAATTAAGGTTTCCCGTAGGGGCATTATTGATGACTAGCGCGATCGCCGCTTCTGCGGGGGCGGGTTTTGGTTTATCCTTGCGGCTCAACCGTCCCACAGAAGCGGGTTCTACCTTCTGGCACAACGAACAGTCCTTTCCCCCTCGCGATGATTTTCCCAGTGAGGGATTGGGGAATGAGGAGGGATGAATGGAGGCTGAAAATGGGGAGGCGATCGGCGTATTTTCTCCTCATTAAGAATTGATGCTCGAAAAGTAAGTTATAATTCTGTTACAAAACGTCAAGAAAATCCCTTCATGAGCAACCCTGTTACCCGTGCCTTTTTTATTGGTAAAGCCTTTGCCGAAATCTTGGGCGAGAAAGTTGAGGACACTTTGACCAATGCCCTGAGCGAATTTGGTAAATTTGATGCCGAACAACGCGAGAAATTCCGACAAGTTGCGGAAGAGACCATGGCCAGAGCCGATCGCGAAATGGCTCAAACTAATAGGGGCGGAGGAGATGGGGGAAAAACTAGCAATGGCGCAAGTTCTGGAGACCTGCAAGAAACGATCGACGATCTGCGAGCAGAAATTGCCAGCTTGCGATCGGCACTCAATGCCCATCGGAATTCACCGACTTAAGGCGCACTTAAAACGTAATGCCAGTTCATCTGGTCTTTTTTTTAGTTTTTTATATTCTTCTTTTAACTTAAAAAGTGTCTGCCCTATCCCCTAACTCAACCACAACCCCCTATCCTCCTCTCATTGATTCTAGCGATCGCCTTTCTCGTCCAGAACGAGGAAAGGGTCAGTACCGTTGGAATCGCGAAAATTACTCTCGTTTTCGTCGCCGTACTGATATCTGGCGAGTGGTTCTTACTTTCTTGACGGAATTATGGTGGGATAGCAAAAAATGGTCTTATCCAGGGGGTTACAGCGAAGAAAAACGGCAACAGCGTCGCAAAAAACAAGCGGTTTGGTTGCGGGAAAGTTGTTTGGAATTGGGACCGACATTTATTAAAGTCGGTCAACTTTTCTCGACCCGAGGGGATTTGTTTCCGACGGAATATGTTGCCGAATTGACCAAACTCCAAGACCAAGTTCCTGCCTTTTCCTACGAAAAAGTCGCAGCCATTATTAAAGAAGATACGGGAAAATCGGTGCATGAACTCTTCCGCAGTTTTGAACCGACTCCCCTCGCCGCCGCCAGTTTGGGACAAGTCCACAAGGCGCAGTTGCATAGCGGTGAAGAAATTGTGGTCAAGGTACAGCGACCGGGTTTAAAACAGCTTTTTACCATCGATCTAGCGATTCTCAAGCGCATTTCCCAATATTTCCAAAATCATCCCAAATGGGGCAAGGGACGGGACTGGATGGGGGTTTATGAGGAGTGCTGTCGCATTCTCTGGGAGGAAACAGACTATCTCAATGAGGGGCGCAATGCGGACTTATTTCGACGCAATTTTCGCCATTTAGAATGGGTGAATGTGCCTCGAGTTTACTGGCGCTATGCCTCTCCTCGGGTTTTAACTCTGGAATATCTCCCTGGTATTAAAATTAGCCATTATGAGGCGATCGAGGCAGCAGGACTCGATCGCAAGCTCTTGGCTCGTTTGGGGGCGGAGGCCTATTTGCGACAATTATTGAATGATGGCTTTTTCCATGCAGATCCCCATCCCGGCAATATCGCCGTTGCCACGGATGGGGCGCTCATCTTTTATGATTTTGGTATGATGGGGCGGATCAAAGCCAATGTGCGGGAAGGCTTGATGGAGACTCTTTTTGGCATTGCTGAAAAAAATGCCGATCGCGTGATTGCCTCTTTAATTGAATTAGATGCCCTGACTCCAACCGGAGATTTATCTCCCGTGCGGCGATCGATTCAGTATATGCTGGATAACTTTATGGATAAGCCTTTTGAGGATCAATCCATTAATGAAATTGGCGAGGACCTCTACGAAATTGCTTACGATCAGCCCTTTCGCTTCCCCGCCACATTTACCTTTGTCATGCGGGCATTCTCAACCTTGGAGGGAGTCGGTAAGGGTTTAGATCCCGAATTTAACTTTATGGAAGTCGCCAAACCTTTTGCATTAGATATTATGACGAACACCAACGGCAATAACGGCAGTAGTTTACTCGATAAATTGGGACAACAAGCCGCCCAAGTCAGCAGCACGGCACTAGGACTGCCCCGACGCATTGAAGATACGATCGAAAAACTAGAGCGGGGAGATATTCGCGTGCGGGTGCGATCGACGGAATCCGATCGCTTGTTACGAAAATTAAGCGCGGTTCAGCTTTTGACCAACTATACTTTATTAGTTGGTGCATTTACGCTATCTGCTACTATTCTTTTAGTAAACGATAAAATTATTTTGGCGATCGTTGTTGCCGGACTTGCCGCTATCATTAGTATTTTTCTGTTACGACTAATGCGACGACTCGACCGTTACGATCGCCAGCCATAAAAAAACCTCACTAATTTTGTTTGAGACTCAAAGCAATATGAAACGTCGCTTCACGGGGCTAACCGATACTGGAGTTCTTCGATCTGTCAATCAGGATGATTTTTATATCGATCCTCAAGGGCGCTTTTTCATCGTCGCCGATGGAATGGGGGGGCACGCTGGAGGTCAAGAAGCCAGCCACATTGCCACGCAATCCATTCAGGCCTATTTGAACGATCGCTGGGACGATAAAATTGACTCGGAGGCTTTATTAGAAGAAGCGATTGAGTCAGCCAATCAAGAGATTTTGGACGATCAGGAGGAACATCCCGAGCGATCGGATATGGGGACAACGATTGTCATTGTTCTCTTTCGCCGCGATCGCGCTTGGTCTGCTCACATTGGTGATTCTCGCTTATACCGCTTGCGAGGGACAGAACTCGAGCAAGTCACAGAAGACCAAACTTGGGTTGCACGGGCGATGAAAATGGGAGATTTGACCCCAGAAGAAGCGCGCATTCATCCTTGGCGGCACGTTTTATCGCAATGTCTCGGGCGTAAAGATATCCAGCATATTGAAATTCAAAAAGTAGAGATTGAGAAAGGCGATCGCTTATTGTTGTGTAGCGATGGGTTAACGGAAGAAGTTCCAGACCCTTCAATTCAATCTTTTTTGATGGGGAGTGAAAACTGCGAGGAAGCAGCGAAAGGATTGGTTGAACAAGCGAAGGAAAATGGAGGCTCGGATAATATTACTGTCGTGATTGTGATTGAAGGTTAAGTAATTTTAAGAAATTTGAGGGCGATCGGTAAATTGGGGGAGGCGATCGCGTTTCCCTTGGTTTGGACTCACTCTTTTAAGCGAATATTTTTCTCTGGTCAAAAAATATTCATAGTTTGTTTGGGTTAAGGGGTGAGAGCATGAGAGGCAGATTTTAATATTGGTGAGAAAATAACAGTGATTAATCTAGGTGTTTATGTTGCTATTGCAATACAAAATTGAGTGATGAAGATTGTTAAACCAGATATGGTGTGTGCTAACTTTGCTCTGAAAATCAAGAAATGGCTTAATGCCGTAAAACAGCTTCGGAGTGACGATTTAGCTTTGGCGTTACCGATTACTCGCTTGACGAGTATCAAAAGTTTATGTCTGGATAAAAATGCAGCGCGATCGTTTGCGCTCCATATTTCCCAGCGCGTGCTAAAACAAATGCAAGATTCTAATGTGCCGGAAAATCCCAACTCCCGAGAATGGCAAGCACATCGAACTTTTGCCTGTGAGGTCGTGGGGGCGATCGCACAGGAAGAAAATCTGGAGGTTTTGCAACAGTATTTGGGAAAAATCGCTCGATATAAAGAGCAAAACAAAAATTTGCGTGGCGTTCACTGGACGACGGTTCATTTTGTGCGAAGTGGATATTTAGTCAAGTTAGAATATGCTTTGCGCTGCTGTACGGAAAGCGATCGCGAGATATGGGGCTATAAACTCGCACGAGAATACGTCGAACGCTATTCTCCAGTCTACGGCACGGGATTGATTCCCGACTCCATTCCTTTTCTGTTGGATATTGCGGAATTTTGGTGTCGGTATTATTTCGATCTGTCCCTCTCTGAAAAATTCTCTAAAGTGATGGCACAGATCGAGGGAATTTCCTTGCATGAATGTTTAACAAGGAAACAGGTATCGAGTAAATCAAGCAGCGAACTCTTAGGATTACGGTAAGTATTGTTTAGAGTTATATTGACAGGCGATCGCGCTTCTGGCTTTTTTGCTTTGAGAGATGTGATCGCTTCTCTCCACTCTTGCAAATGCTTAAAAAAGTTATTTGGCGATCGCGTTTCTGGCTTTTTGGATTTGAGAGACGCGATCATACTTCTAATTTTGCTACTTCCCAGAAAAACTATTGCTATCTCCGTTTTTATCATATATGATTTTCTATATATTGTATTTTTCTATCCAACAAAAGAATCTCCTTTTTTTGTGATTTTTTTATATCTCAATCAGAAGAAATTTACTGAATGGAGAGATACATAGTCAAAACTAAAAATGGTGCTTAAAAACTCGTATGAGTGATAATCCTCAAAATCAATATACAATCAAACAACTAAAGCAGAGGTTTAAAACTTTTAAGGATGCCAAAATTGCTTTTAACCTCAAAGCTAGAGGCTGGTCAGCATTAGTAGATAAACTAAATTCTCCTAATCATGAACAACTTAAAAATCAAATTGCTAAATTACGAAAAGAAAATGAGAAGCTACAACAAAAAAATGAGGAACTTAAAAAATCTATATCTAAAACTCATGAATTTGATGAAGTTGGCTTCTGGTTATTAGATAGGAATTTTGATCGTTCTAAATTTTCTGATTTTGAAGTTCCAGAAGAAGCAACAAAACTTGAATCAGTAGCAAAAAATTTTTATAAGCAATTAGCCCAAAGATATCATCCTGATAAAGGAGGTACTGAAATGCAAATGTCTAATGTAAATCGTCTTTACGATCAAATGATGGTATTAGTCGAAATGAATGAAGGATTAGGAAAGTAAGTTATGAAAAAAATTAAATTGGATAAAAAAGGTGAAATTGTTTTACAAACAACACTTACGCAAGGACAAGTTTCTAAATTTAACAAGCTAATTCAACGACTAATTGTTGAAGATGGTGCAGCCTATATACCAATTAATGAATTGCATGGTGTTTTGTTAACTAATAGTAGAGACAGAGCAAAAACTATTGTTAATAATCATCAAGATATTGTCAAAAATTTTCTTGTGCGGGATCGGATAAGATTTCAAAAATATAATGTTTCAGCAGCAATCAAACCAGTTGGACTTTATCTTCTTTTAGAGACTTTAGCACAAACCAATCCTAAAAGAGCTAATGACTATCGAGCTAGTTTAGCATTATTAAGCTACATCATTGCTAGTTATCCTCAATTATCCTTTTCCTCACAACAAAAAGCAAAATATAAAAATGCAGAAAAGAGTTCGGTTGTTGGAAGATTAAAGAGAAATCATCAAAAATGCCAACTATCTGGACAATATTTTACCGATGAGGACGAAAAACACGTTCATCATATTGAAGGGGCATCTGAAGATCCAGCTTTAGCTACAGATGAAAACAATTTAATTGTTATTAAGGGAATTATTCATGAACACTACCATACCTGGCTAATACGCTCTCAAAAATCTATAACTAGAAATACATTAAGAATGTATGCAAAACAAAATGGATACTCCTTGAAAACTCTTGAAGCATAATGATATTTTTAGCGAATTTGACGAGCATATTTTTGGCTATCTTTAATATCGGAACGAGAACCAATTAATCCTGCATTTTGCCAATATTTTACCAGTTCTGCTCCTGTTTTTGGAGGATTTGTTAAAACTTGTCTAGCCGAGAGAAGATGCAAAATATATTCAGATAAAGATAAATCTATCTTTTCAGCTTCAAGAGATAATTCTTGTTCTAATTCTTGAGATAATTCTAGAGTAATGGTCATGATAGTAAATCGTTGAAAAATTGGCAAAAAATTGGCGATCGCTTAAGCAACAGCAAATTCAGTCAGTTTACGAGTTTCCGGATCGTGAAAAGCCAACACAATATCTTCTTTGGTTATACCTTTTCTTAATAACTCATTAGCAATACCTTCCTCCGTCCAATCTTCCTCAATATAAATTTTCTCATTTTTAATGCGAATATAAACAGAAATTGCACTGACTCTTCTCCGATCTTTCCAGCCAATATTAAACCAAAGATATTGACTCCGTTTGTCATCAAACATCAACACCTCATCTATATCGGGATCGGGAACTTGTGCTGAAATTCTCTCATATTCAGTTAGAATTTGTTTAACTAGATTTTGATAATAAGTTAACTTGTCCATTTGCTAATCTCCTCCTTGTCAAGATCGACAATTAATAGTAAAATTTGAAACTTTTTTAAAATTAATTCAATTGCAACTTGCTGGAAAAACTTTTCATAAATTTTTTTACCGATTGCTAAATACACCTCATACTCAGGATGAGTGTGGGAAAGAAAGGTTCTATAAATTAGGTACTGACCCAATGCTGTCTCAAACTCGCGCATGGGGGAACGACCCAGAAAACTTTTAATTTCAATAACTATTTTGCGTTCTTCCCGAGTTGCAGAGATTGTTTTTTCTCCAGCAAGATCGGCAACTAATTTAACCTTTTCATATTTAATGGGATACGGATCGAAAGCGATCGTCCAGCCATCTTTAATTAAAGCATTTTTCACCGCTTCATGGTAAACATCTTTTGCTGGCATTATCCTCCTTTGTCAGGATAGTGAATCGTTGAAAAATTGGCGATCGCTTAAGCAACAGCAAACTCAGTCAGTTTACGAGTTTCCGGATCGTGAAAAGCTAATACAATATCTTCTTTGGTTACACCTTTCCTTAATAATTCATTGGCAATTCCTTCCTCAGTCCAATCTTCCTCAATGTAAATTTTCTCATTTTTAATCCGGATATGCACGGAATTTCCCTTAATTCTTTCTTCAGATGTCCAACCGACTTGAAACCATAAATATTGATTTCTTTCATCATCAAAAGCCAACAACATTTCTACATTTTCAGGCGATGCCGAAGAAAATAGTTGATGATATTGTGTTAAAATCTTTTTAATAGTAGAACGATAATGCTCTAGTTTATCCATTGGGTAATAACCTCTTTGTCTGTGTCTACAATAATTAATTTAAGCTGGTTTTCATCAACAACAATTTGGTCAGCACCTAGATCGGCCACAAGTCTCAATTTTCTGTAAATGATAAAATAAGGATCGGCTGTAATTGCCCAACCCTCCTTAATTAAAGCATTTTTTACAGCTTCATGATAAACATCTTTTGCTGGCATTGTCCTCCTTGAGATTGAGTGGGCAGGCCAATTAAGACCTACCCTAGAATTATACGGCGTACTAAACCAAAGCCTCCTCTAACTTCGGCATTTGACCTTCAGGAATAACCCGTCCGAAATCCTCAAAATTATCAATTTCATTGAAATTGAGATAGCGGTATAAATCACCCTTAAACGGATCGACCTTTTCCCCGACAATAGATAAATACTCCTCAACCGTCGGAATTTTACCCAACAAAGCGCAAACTGCCGCCAATTCTGCCGAACCGAGATAGACTTGTGCGCCCTTACCCATGCGATTATTAAAGTTACGGGTAGAGGTAGAAAAGACCGTCGCACCATCCTCAACTCGTGCTTGATTGCCCATACAGAGGGAACATCCCGGCATTTCCGTCCTTGCCCCCGCAGCAGCAAAGATCGCATACATTCCTTCCTCTTTCAATTGTTGTTCGTCCATGCGAGTCGGAGGACAGACCCAGAGGCGACCTTTTACCGTACCCGCACCTTCCAAAATCTTAGCAGCAGCGCGATAATGGCCGATATTGGTCATACAAGAGCCAATAAACACCTCATCCACCTTATTCCCCGCACATTCGCTCATTAACTTCACATTATCCGGGTCATTGGGTGCCGCGACGATCGGCTCTTTAATCTCGCTTAAATTCACCTCAATAACATCCACATATTCAGCATCTGCATCCGCAGACATTAAACTGGGATTCGCCAACCATTGCTCCATCTTGGCAATGCGACGCAACAGGGTACGGGCATCTTGATAGCCCCGTGCGATCATATTTTTCATTAACACCACATTAGAGCGCAAATACTCCGCCACAGTGTCCTCGCTGAGTTTAATGGTACTGCCAGAACACGATCGCTCGGCAGTAGCATCAGTAAGCTCGAACGCCTGTTCTACTTTCAGATCGGGCAAACCTTCCATTTCCATAATGCGCCCGTTGAAGACATTGATTTTATTCTCTTTGCCCACGGTTAATTTACCTTCCTGCATAGCAACCCAAGGAATAGCATTGACGATATCGCGCAGGGTGACACCGGGTTGCAAGTCTCCTGTAAACTTGACTAAAACCGACTCGGGCATATCCAAAGGCATCACCCCCAAAGCCGCCGCAAATGCCACTAAACCAGAGCCAGCAGGGAAGGAAATACCCAAGGGGAAACGAGTGTGAGAATCTCCTCCCGTCCCTACTGTATCCGGTAACAGCATCCGATTTAACCATGAGTGAATAATGCCATCCCCTGGACGCAGAGATACACCTCCTCGCGTAGCAAAGAAATCGGGTAAAGTTTTGTGAGTTTCTACATCAACGGGTTTGGGGTAGGCAGCAGTGTGACAGAAGGTTTGCAGAGTTAGATCGGCACTGAAACCCAAGCAAGCCAATTCTTTCAACTCATCCCGCGTCATTGGTCCTGTGGTATCTTGGGAGCCTACTGTGGTCATAATCGGTTCGCAGGAAGTCCCCGATCGCACTCCAGGCAACCCGCAGGCTTTCCCCACCATTTTTTGAGCCAGAGTGAAGCCTTTGCCAGTATCTTCGGGCATTGCGGGACGGGCAAAAAGTGTCGTCGGTTCTAAACCCAGGGCAGCACGGGTTTTATCGGTGAGGCTGCGTCCGATCAGCAGAGGAATGCGCCCTCCTGCGCGAACTTCATCGAGAATGGTTTCGGGTTTGAGGCTGAAGGTAGAGATCGTTTCTCCGGCTTCGTTAGTAACTTCGCCTTTGTAAGGGTGAATAGTAATTACATCACCGGTATTCATTTGTGTAACATCGCATTCGATGGGAAATGCCCCCGAATCTTCTCCGGTATTGAAGAAAATTGGCGCAATTTTTCCTCCTAAAATATAGCCACCCGCGCGTTTGTTGGGGATGAAGGGAATATCATCGCCAATATGCCAGAGCAGGGAGTTGATTGCGGATTTACGTGAGGAACCTGTTCCCACAACATCGCCAATATAAGCAACGGGATGGCCTTTTTCCTTTAACTCTGCAATGGTTTGCAGTCCCTCCGGCATCAGCGACTCTAACATGGCGAGGGCATGGAGGGGGATATCCGGGCGGGTGGTGGCGTGAGGGGCGGGGGAAAGGTCATCGGTGTTGGTTTCGCCTGGGACTTTAAAGACTGTTACGGTAATGCTTTCGGGAACTTTGGGCTTGTTAATAAACCACGCCCCATTCGCCCAGGCATCAATGACTTGTTTGGCGTAAGGATTGGTATCTGAGAGGTGTAAAACGTCGTTGAAGGCATCGAAGACTAATAGGGTCTTGCTGAGGGCTGTAGCGGCTTCTGAGGCGAGGGGTTCGTCGCGAGATTTCAGGAGTCCTACTAGGGATTGTACGTTATAACCTCCCACCATCGTCCCTAAGAGTGCGATCGCGCCCTGTTTGGAGATTAAGGGACATTTGATCTCTCCTTTGGCGATACCCGTGAGGAAACCCGCTTTCACGTAGGCGGCTTCATCGACACCGGGAGGGACGCGATCGCGCAGTAACATTAGTAATTCTTCTTTTTCCGCTTCGGGGGGATTTTTCAGCATTTCGCAAAGTTCTGAAGTTTGCGCGGCATTCAAGGGTAGGGGAGGAATGCCCAGTTTAGCGCGGTCTGCGGCCTGTTGACGATAGTTTTGTAGCATAAGTTTTACTCCTTAGTTTGGCTCTAAGTTAACTATGATAATCTCTTGGGGCAAGGTGCGACTGTTCCGAGAGAGTGAATGTGTTAGGATTTCAGGATAAGGCGATCGCTAACAATCAACTTGTATTTATTGATTTAGAGAACTAGCTATGACAACCAAACAAATTATTCAAGATAAATTAGAAAACTTAACTGAAGAACAACTCAATCGAGTTTATGAAATTATTGAAAAGTTAAGCAACTCAGAAAATATTTCTCCGAAACTGAGCTTAATGGAAAGGTTACAGCAAATCGAGATTGATGCTCCTAAAGATTTTTCAATTCGAGTTGCTGCTAATTTAGGAAGAGGTTTAGATGAGTAATCAGATTTTCGTGGATACGCTATTTATTGTAGGCTTGCTTAATAAGCGAGATCAATATCACCAAAAAGCACTAGAATTATCTCAACAGTTTAATCGTCATCCTTATGAATTACTGGTACTATTGGTCAATGATACCAATAAGGCATATTTTTTATCATGAAAAAACCCCATAATTGGAATAATCTTGTAGATTTATCTGATGAGTGTGATTGTCCTTACGCTTATATTGTTGCTTACTATCTCTCAAGGTTTGACAGAAATGCTTATCAAAAACTTGGATTTGGTAACATGACTGAAACTCATAAAAAAATAGCTTCCATTCTCAACCTTTCAACTAATACAATTAAAAATTTTAGAGATGCTTTCGATCCCTATCATGAAAATCCTCGACGAGGTTGGTGGCAAAGAGAATTATGGCGTTTTGAAAAAGAAGTTTATGAAGGATTTAAAGCGTATTCTGAAGAAGATATCAATACTATAATTCAATCAATTTTAGATCGTCCCAAAAGAAAATTTAAAGAATTATTCGATCCTTTGGATCCAGATGCAGTCGAAGTTCAAAATCAAAAAGCAACTGAAAATAAATTTATTCTCGAAGAAGGAAAACTTTATGAAATTACTCTTACTCGCCATGAAAGAAATCCGAAAGCTAGAAAACAATGTCTTAAATACTATGGAACAGACTGTTGTATTTGCGGGTTCAATTTTGAACAGGTTTTTGGAGAAATTGGTAAAGATTTTATTCAGGTTCACCATTTGCTCCCACTATCAGCAATTAGTCAAGAATATGAAGTCGATCCAATTAATGATTTACGTCCAGTTTGTCCCAATTGTCATGCAATGATTCATAAAAATAATCCACCATTTACAATTGAAGAAATCAAAAACCTACTTAACTAACACCGGGAGGAATGCGATCGCGCAACAACATTAAGTTTAACAAGATCATTAGGAGGATATAAGGTTTATTATGAATAAAATTCCAGCTTTTCAAATTGTACAAAATAAGAAAAAAATGTTAGTATTTCTGACTACTGCAAAAATAGTTTACGAACGTTTTGCTGTATCTAGAAGAGTTGAAAACAAAGAATTAGGCTATCAAAGATCTTTTTCCAAGTCTAGAATTAAACAAATCAAAAATTATATCAGTCAAGAACAAGGAATTATTCCCAATTCTGTTTTGGTTAACCTCGATCGAGAAAAATACATTTATTCAGAAGAAAAAAAAGAATTGACTTTATACGAACCAGACCTAGATCCTCTTGGGTTAATTATAGATGGTCAACATAGAGTTAAAGGATCTTATGAAGCAAATCCAGATTTTCCTTTAATGGTTGTTGCAACTCTTGAGTTATCCGATCGGGAACAAGCACAACTTTTTGTGAAAATCAATAAAACTCAAAAAGGAGTTCCTGCTTCTCTTTATCTAGATCTATTACCTTTATTAAAAGGGAACAAGATAGAAGACTTCGATCAAGAAGGTGTTTCAGCAGAAGAACGAGCCAGAGAAATTGCTGTTCGCTTAAATGAAGCAGATGAAAGTCCTTTATATGAATTAATTAGAAGAACAGGAGAAAGTGGATTTGGGATATCTTTAAGCGAATTTGTTAGACAAACCAAGAATTATGTAGAGCCAAATACTGGAAAACTAGCAAGTTTTGGGTTTGAACAACAGTACAAAATCTTTGAAATCTATTTTCGCGCAGTCAAAGCGGTTTTTTTGAAACAATGGGAAGATAAAGATTCTTATATTCTAAAAACAGTTGGGTTTGGTGGATTAACGATAGCATTATATGATGTGTTTAATATTGTGACGCAAAAATATCAAAAATTTGATACTGAAAATACAATTAAAACACTTAAACAAATTCAAGATTTTAAATTCGATAAAAATAGTTTACCAGGTGGTGCTGGTTTTAATGCTCAAAAAAAAGTTGGAAATATGATAGTGAGTAGACTAAAGGATAAGATTCGGGAATCTCAAGAGTTTGTGGAAATGATTGGAGATTAAAAAGCGTGACTTTAACTCTTGAAGAAATTGCTATTGCTTTTAGAAATTGCAATAGTGATACTCAATTTTCTTTTAAAGATAAACTAAAAAAACTTGATAAATCACAGAAAGATTATGAAAGTGGTTTTATAATTTCCGATCTACATAATTATATATTGCATGATATTGAAAAACTATTATCTAAGGCAATTTTAAATATTTGTGCGGCTGATTATTTAATTAAACAAGGGTATTTTAGTTGGGGTTTTGTAACTTCATATTATGCAAATTTTTTCTTAATCCAAGGTTTGAATAGGACTCAACTTAATTTTACTACTTGGGTAGATCGCTCTGTTAATTGCCGATATGAAGATTATTTAAAGCAAACGATACACATTAAAATAGTTGAGCGTTCAAAAGATGAACATCAAAGACAATTCCAACGTTTTTTTGATAATTTTACAGATTTTAGGAATAAAACAGGAATTGATCGCTATTGGAATCTTGGACTTAGATCATTTGAATTAAGTAGTGAACCAAAGATTAGAAACCAAATTAATTATGAAATATCTCTCGATAGTTTTTATGAGCTAAATTTGAATCAAAAAGATTTTAAAAAAATAATTAAGGAGAATAAAGGCTCTCCTTTTGATCAGCCTAAAGAAAGTACAAGAAAGACTAATTATGCTCGCCAAAACTTAAAGTTGGCTTTAGCTAGATTGAGAATATTAACATATATTTTAAATGTTATCGCTATCAGAAATTTAGAATATCAGAGTTATTATGAAAGAAATATGAGCAATCGCCTAGAATCCCTTCTAGATAAATATCCCGATCTGAGTCAATGGATTGAGGTATTTTTTAAAATGTGGTTGTTTTTTGATTCAGAACTTGTTGAATCTGATTCAATAGACAAGATATAATAATATCAAATTAAGGTGTACTTATTTCCAAGCGATCGCGAATCTGAGATATAGCATGATTTAGAATACGATCGCGCAACAACATTAATAGTTCTTCTTTCTCAGCCTCGGAGTAAGATACAATTGAAATTAAAGCGAGGAAATATCTTGACGCGGGTGATGCTAGGAAAATAGTTAAAACTCAGATCTTGCACCAAAAAAAGTTGATAGAGATGATTGAAGGCTAAAATGCTTGTGTGGAGGTGCTTTGAGGGATTTTTCTCTTTTAGGGATAGTGTTTTCTTAAATATTAGTAAAAAATG